>JARBTT010000256.1 GCA_029240055.1 Anaerosinus sp. | reverse complement strand
CATAAAACATCGAAGGAGTGTTAGCAATGAAGTTAGGAATTTTTTCAAAAACATTTGCAGATTTAGATTTTGAGACGGCTATTCAAAAGATTAATGACTATAACTTGAATTATATTCAATTTAACTTTGCCAATATTGGTCTAAAGAGCATGCCGGAAATAGTAACGGAAGACGAAATTAGAAATATAGCAAGCATTACTAAGAAATATAGTGTAAAAATAAGTGCGATATCCGGAACGTTTAATGCATTAGAACAAGACAAAGAAAAGTTAGAACGTAATCTCCATTGTTTTAGAGCTATTGTTGAATCAGCTAGAAATCTTAATGTACCAATTGTTTCTATTTCAACTGGAAGCTTTAACCAAGAAAACTTTTGGGCTTCCCATCCTGAGAATCATACTGAAAAAGCCTGGCACTATCTGATTAATTCATTACATTCAATGCTTAAAATTGCAGAAGATAATCATATCATACTAGCGTTTGAGCCCGAGCAAGCTAATGTAGTCAGTACAAGTAAAGATGCAGTAAGGCTGATAGAGTATTTTCAATCAAAGAATTTACGTGTTTTATTCGATGCTGCGAATATTATTAATGTCAATAATGCAGATAAAATGTTAGAAACTATTTATACTTCCGTTGATCAATTAAAAGATTATATTGTCCTTGCCCATTGTAAGGATATTCTTGCTACAAAGGAATATATTAAATTCGTACCAGTTGGTCAAGGTAATTTGCCGCTTAAAAAGTATATTGATTATTTGACGAAGTCTTATGATGGACCAATCATTATGCACGGATTAGAGAAAAAAGATATTCCTCATGCCCTTAAATATCTCAATATTTAAATTTTTCTTCAGATCTTCTATTTTGAAGATCTTTTTTATTGACCGAAACAATTACGTGCGATATAATTCGATTATAAACAATTAAAATCAATTATAAAATTTATTTTTAATAAAAGGGGCGTGATAATGTGCAGAAAGAAGAAAAAAGGTTGAACCTTGCGGTATTAGGATGTGGTCAAATTTCACAATCAGCTCATTTTGAGTCTTGTCGGCGGGCAAGGAACACTAATTTATATGCAGTTTGCGATGTTGATGCATATTTGCTGGAACGTATGAACCAAATTCATCAACCAGAGAGAACATACTCTGACTACGATCAAATGCTTGCTGATCCTAACATTGATGCAGTCATTATTGGTATTGCCGACCAGTTTCATGTTTCAGCTGCAAAAAAAGCTATTCTTGCAGGCAAACATGTACTTGTTGAGAAACCACTTGGTGTTACAATTGAAGAATGTGTAGATTTGCAAGCAGTCGTTAATAAAACAAGTCTAAAACTTCAAATTGGCAGTATGAAACGCTACGATCCTGGGATTAAATATGCAAAAGATTTTATCAATGGCGAAATGGGCGAACTCATTGGACTTAAAGCCTGGTATTGCGATTCAACATATCGTTATCCTGTAACCGATAATGTCCAACCTATTATTATTTCTGGTAAAAATATCAGAAGGCCACGTGGAAATCCTAAAGAAGACAAATTAAGATACTACATGCTGGGACACGGCAGTCATCTTGTTGACACTGCGAGATTCTTAGGCGGGGAAATTATTTCAGTGAAAGCCTGGAATACGCAGAAATTTGGAGCTTATTGCTGGTTTGTTACAGTAGAGTATGCTTCTGGATTCGTTGGTCAATTAGATTTAACGATTGCTGTGCGAATGGATTGGCATGAAGGCTTTCAAATTTATGGAGAGCATGGAAGTATCATCGGAAAAACGTATAATCCTTGGCTGTTTAAAGCAAGTGATGTTGAAGTGTTTAAAACATCCGATAATTGCTATCATCGCCCAATTGGTGAGGATGGGCATGTTTACAAGTTGCAATTAGAAGGGTTTGCTGATTCTATTTTGAAAAATGAGAAAGGTATTGGCGCAGATTTAAATGATGGCATAATGGCGATGAAAACAATGATGGCAATTGCGAAATCCGTTGAAACGGGAGAAATAATAAAAATCGCAGCTATTAAAGAAGGTGCACTATAGTGCCTAACTTTATATTTGATAATATTTCGTTTGTTTATCGAGAGGAAGGAATGGGAATACCCGTTATATTTTTACATGGACTTGGAGGTGATGTGTATCAGCCATTTTCCCATTTCCCCCGGATTGAGGGGTATCGGCTTATTTCTATAGATTTTAGAGGTCATGGGAAAACGCGGTATTTTGGTGACGAATCAAAATTTGGGTTTCACGTTTTTGCACAAGACGTCATAGCACTAATGGACCATCTTCAAATTGACAGTGCTGTCGTGGGAGGAATATCAACTGGTGCAGGGGTCGCGCTTCATATTGCATTACAGTATCCCAAGCGTGTTTCCAAACTAATTCTTTCGAGAATTGCCTGGCTGGATAAACCGCAGGATGAAAAAGTGCAAGCAGTTTTTCAGGAAGTTGCCGATAATGTACGAGATTATGGTGCTGCAGAGGGAAAGATAAAGTTTAAAAATAGCGCACTTTTCTGTGAATTTGATGAAATGTCTCCACCTGTAGCATCCTCTTTTTTGCAACAATTTGATTATCCCCATATTGAGGAAACCTATGCTAAGCTAATAAAAATTCCCCATGATGCACCAAATTATGATAGAGAAGAGTGGCGAGCAATTAATGTCCCTACATTAATTTTAGCAAACAAAATTGATCCTTTACATCCTTATCATTACGGGAAGATAGTATCTGAATTTATTGATAATTCAATCTTTAGAGAAATCCCACCAAAAGCAGTATCTAACGAATTGCATATCGAAATATCAAAAAAATATTTTTCGGAATTTTTAAAAAATAATGATTAGGAGGATGTATATATGTTTCTTAAATTATTCAATATGTTGCAGAATATTGGCCGCTCAGTGATGATCCCTATTGCTTTGCTTCCTGCAGCGGGTATTTTACTTGCGTTTGGTGCCACGCTTCAAGATCCTACATTTGTAGATAAGTTCCCTCTTTTTGGAACCCCGTCTGT
>JARBTT010000060.1 GCA_029240055.1 Anaerosinus sp. | reverse complement strand
TGAAATGATTTGTTCAGCAGGGACCATACACAGTACTTTCTGCCCTCCTTGGCTTAGGCGAACGTGGATGCAGTGCTGACTGCCAAGATGTTCGATAAAGTCGGTAGTTCCTGCAAGTGAACTTTTACTAGTCAAAAAGCAATGTTCTGGTCTTATCCCTAATGATAATTGGGAATGTTGTGCAATGCGAGGGAGCCATTCTATAGGAATAGATACGCGTGCTCCATCTATCCACAAAGCACCTTCCTCAAACTTACATTTGAGGAGGTTCATTGGTGGGATGCCGATAAAGGAGGCGACAAAGGCATTGGCAGGTTTAGTATAAATATTGTCTGGTGTATCTAGTTGTTGTAAAACTCCGTGCTTCATAATCGCAATACGCTGTCCAACTGTCATAGCTTCTATTTGGTCATGTGTAACATATATCATGGTAGGTCGATAGATTTCGTGAATTTTTACTAATTCTGTTCTGGCTTGCTGGCGAAGTTGGGCATCAAGGTTAGAGAGGGGCTCGTCTAAGAGAAAAAAAGGAGCCTGTTTTACGAGCGCACGTCCTAAGGCTACACGTTGTTTTTGTCCACCGGAAAGTTCGCTTGGTTTACGCTGTTCATAGCCCGATAAGTTTAGAATTTCGAGGGCTGTTTTTACGCGAGATTTAATTTCATCGGTAGGTAATTTTTGAATATTGAGCCCAAAGGTAATGTTTTCCCATGCTGTCATGTGCGGATATAAGGCGTAGTTTTGGAATACCATGGCAACGTTACGTTCGCCAGGTGCAAGGTCATTGACTACTTTGCCACCCATTTTTAAGGCTCCAGAGGTTATACTTTCTAGTCCAGCTACCATCCGTAATGTAGTGGTTTTGCCACAACCGGATGGGCCAAGTAGAATCAAGCGTTCTCCTTGTTTTATCGTTAAATTTAAGTTAGTTACTACGTTAGTATCGTTATAGGACTTGCATACATCTTCAAAGATAATTCCATTCATTTTTAACCTATCCTTTCACGCCCGATTGCATAAATGTATTGATAATAAAGCGCTGGCAAACTAAGTATAAGAGCAGTGGCGGTAAGGAGGTGAGTGTAGCCACCGCCATGGCAATACCCCATTCACTGCCGCCTTCGGCGCTGATAAACATCTGCAGTGCAATTGGCAGTGTATAGCTAGCCTTGTCATTTAGTACTAGAAGCGGCCAGAAGTATTGATTCCACGAATCAATAAAGAAGACAATTCCCATTGCAAAGATGGCGGGCTTGATGAGTGGCAACATGATACGGGTCAAAATGTGCCATGGACTGGCATTTTCTAATTGTCCTGCCTCGATAAGGGGTTTGGGAATACCTCGCATTGTTTGCCGCATCAGAAAGATTCCCATACCATCAGCTAACTGTGGTAATATGACGCCCAGCGGAGTATTTAGTAAGCCCATCTTAGATATTAGCAAGTAGTTTGGCATAATGATCACAGTAATCGGAATAAAAAAGGTAAACAATAGTGCATTAAAAATTGTTTCTTTATGGCGAAAGTCATAATAAACAAAAGCAAAGCCTGCGATGAGGCTGGTGAAAATTTTAGCGATGGTAATACCACTGGCAACGATAAATGTATTTATTATATAGCTGCCGAGTGGTAGGGTATGGAGCACGCGTAGATAATTGTCTAAGATAAAGGAAGTTGGAAAAGGATTTAGAGTCGCAGCAAAAATTTGATCCATAGTTTTAAATGAAGTGGAAACCATAAATAATAACGGCCATAACTCTATTAACACAACGATCAACAGTAAAATATGCCAATGGAAATTATAGCTTTTGTTAATTTTCATAGTGCACCAACTTATTTAATAATTTGCTCTTAATCACTAAAAAACCAGCATATACAAGCATGGTGAGCACAGCAAAGGCAGCGGCTTTACCGGTTTGGAAAAATACAAAGCCATATTGGTAGACAATATATACTAAATTTGTACTGCTTTGATCGGGGCCACCTTGCGTCAGCATGTTGAGTGGAACCAAGACATATTGTAAGCCAAAGACAATGGTAATAACGAAAACGTATAGTGCAGTTGGTGAAGTAATGGGTACGATGATATGACGAAAAATATGCCAGCTTGAGGCGTTTTCCAATTTGGCGGCTTCGATTAGATCCTTGGGAACAGCTACCATGGCTGCGAAGAGGACGATCAAGTTATAGCCAAATACTTTCCAACCAATAATTAAGCTAATCGCCATAATAACAAAACTAGGATCTTTAAACCAGCTTGGTGAATCTAAACCCATAGTTGATAGCAGTAGGCTAATTGGGCCAGCTAATGGATTGAATATCCAGAGAAAGATAATGCTAGCTACTGCTAAGGATAAGGTACTGGGAATAAATAATATAGAACGATAAAAAAAGCTGAAACGGTGAATTCTGTGTGCCATTACAAAGGATAATAGATAAGGCAACAGAAAATTAATGCTTACTAGTATTGCAATATAAATGAAAGTATTTGAGAATACTTTTATTAATTCTGGCCCAGATATCAGCTGTAGGTAGTTTTGCAGACCGATAAATTTCATATTTGGACTAACCATATTCCAAGAATGGAAACTTAGCCAGATATCTTGTAATAAGGGCCAATAGGAAAATAACAAGGATACGATGATGGCAGGAGCTAGAAACAATGCTGGTTGCCAATGGTAATGCTTCATATTTTTAATCCTTTCCACTTTTTCATAGATAATAAAGAATGCCGCAATAAGCCGTTGGGCTATTTCGACATTCTTTTATATAGACTTACTTATTGAAGAAGGGAATTTACTTTGTCAGCAGCTTGTTTTAGTGCATCGGCTGCGGTTTGTTTGCCACTTAAAATCACATCTCGTACATCAATCAGTGCTTGTTCAGCTTGTAGTCCATTAGCACCAGGGAAACTTGCCCATTTTACAACATCGGGCATTTGTGACATAGCGGATTGCATATTTTTATTTTGTGCAACAAAATCTTTTAAGCCATTAGGATCTTCCGTTACTCCCTTACGTGGTGGCAAGTAACCAGTTCCTTTTGTCCAAAGAGCCAAAGAAGCAGGGGATTCAAGGAATTTAACAAAACGCCAAGCGGCTTTTTGTTTTTCTGCATCTTTAGAGAAAATCATTAGCATATTACCGCCAGCTGGTACTTTTCTTGTTTTGCCGTCAAAAGTTGGAAAAGCTGTGCTCATAACAGTAAATTTGGCGCTTTTTTCAAAGTTTTCGCGTTTGCCAATCGTTGTACAGACCATGCCAACCTTACCACTGAGAAAAGCTTGAAAAGCTTCTTCATTGCTTGCATGAAGACCAGTGCCTGCTTTCACCATATCGGCAATGATTTGATATGCCTGCGCTGCTTCGGGAGAATCAAAGGCTGCCACTGTTTTATTATCTTTTTTAGTTAGCATTTTACCGCCATTAGATTCGATTAAGGCTTGTTGTGCCCAGTTATCTGCGTATTCTTGCATGAAGAAGCCAGTATTGCCAGTCTTATCTTTGATTGTCTGTGCATATTGGGTTACTTCTTGCCAAGTGCGTGGCGGTTTATTTGGGTCTAATCCAGCTTGTTTAAGAATATCGGGATTATAATATAATACAGGAACACTTACTGAATATGGTAGACCAATTTGTTTGCCATCATCGGTTGTTGCCAAGGAGATAATGTTTGGCAGAAAATTATCTTGCATAAAGTTTTTATCTTCAGGAGCTTGTTTACTTAAGAGTTCAGGGATGTCATCATACTTTAAATTTTCACCTGCATAATTTAAGTAGCTATAGCCCATTTGGACAACATCTGGATTTTTACCAGAGGCCATTGCTGCTTGGAGATTTTGTGTTAGGCCTTTATACATATCAGGATTGTATTTTTCTACGACCTCGATATCAGGATTTTCTTTATTAAACTGTTCAATTAGCTGCTTAACTGTAGCACCACCAAAACTTTCGGCATTTACATGCCAATATTCAATCGTAACTTTTTGATTGCTTTTTTGTGCAGTACCACAGCCAGAAAGGGAAATAACAAAGGCACTTAAACATAACAATGTGATCAGTTTTGTGAATCGTTTCAACACAGATACCTCCTAAAATTATAATGTATACATTTCTAAGTTTAACTTGCTCTGCGCTAGAATTGGTTAAGAAGGTGTTAAGATTAGATTAATTTATACTAGTAAAAAAAGAACAACAGGCTTCAACTCTGCATCGGGCAGAGTTGAAGCCTGTTGTTCTTTTTGTTATATTCCGTGTGAATATAACGGCGTTGTAATGTTATAATTAAAGTTAGCAGGAATGCTGTTTTCAATTAATTTACTCGTCATTTTCGATTTGCTATAGACTTTGAACGCAATTACTTTTTGCTGTTCATGATTAAAACAAACATTTGTACTTATTTGTAAATTATAACTTCTTAGTTTATCAGCAAAAGCTTTACCTGTTTCGAGGTTTTGCGAGGTTACCTCATAGACAAATACTTTATCTTTATCTAAGTAATGTAATACTTTAGGGGGAAGATAATTACCTAAGAAGGTAGCCAAGAATATTGCTGCATATGCATATTCTCCGGTTTGCTGTGATGCGTATACGAAAGCTACGACGCTTAGAGAAGCACATACAGCTGCGGCAAAATATTTGTCCTTACATACAAATATCGTTTTGAAAACATTAAACCCGCAATCCACTAGTTTTATCGAAAATAGTGGAATTAAGGATATTAAGATACTAATTATTTTATCACCTACATTTCATTATATTAAGCAGTCTCCGTCACATATAAAAAAAAAGAACTCCCTCGCTAATCATTAAGCAAGTGACTTCATTCTAATAGCACCTATATAGTAAAGTAAAAAAAGCTTATGAAGTAATGATATCCTATTAAGGTTGATTTGTCAATGAAAATTATTTTGTGATATTCTAGGTTTGCTAGCATGTTGCCGAAAAAAATTGACTTTCTCATAATTGGAAAATATAATCATATTACAATGTAATACAAAGGAGGACGTATCATGAATTTAATTCATACTATTCAAGAGTGGGCTTGTAGTTTTGTTGTTGCTCTTGGAATAGCTTTTTTTATTAATATTTTTGTTGTTGAGCATGTGGTGGTAGAAGGGCATTCAATGGATCCAACATTACAAAATCAAGAACACTTAGTAGTATCTAAGTTATCTCGCACGCTGAGTCAATTACCTGCATATGGCGATATTGCTATCATTGATAGTCGGGTAAATAGAGAACGGAGTGTAAAAGACAATTTAGCAGAACCTGTTGCAAAATTTATTAGTCAGCAAAATTATATTTATGTTAAAAGGGTAATAGGCAGACCTGGAGATGTACTAGAATTTAAAGATGGCAGCGTTTTTAGGAATAGTGTAAAGCTTGATGAACCATATCTTTTAGAGCCTATGAAGTATTCTGTAAACAAAACGGTTGTCGTGCCAGATAAAAGTATATTTGTAATGGGCGATAATCGAAACAATAGTATGGACAGTAGATTTATTGGAAATATTCCATTAGATCATGTTTTAGGCGTAATGTTTGCTAAAATTTAAAACTGCTAAAGTAGAAAATAAAAAATTAAAATGAAAATAAATTAAGAGAGAGATTCGTGTAGATATTGTGAGAATCTCTCTTTTTAGCCATGAAAATAGTGGGGCTGATTGCGAAGCTTAGTGTGGTTAGCTAAATGAGGTGATGAAGTGATTTTAAGTGTGAGCCGTAGAACCGATATTCCCAATTATTATGCAGAGTGGTTTTACAATCGTATGAAAGAAGGCTTTGTTCTTGTCCGTAATCCAATGAACAGTCATCAAGTAAGTAAAATAGGAATAAGTCCTGAGGTTGTTGATTGTATCGTATTTTGGACTAAAAATCCATCACCAATGTTAGTGCGGTTAGATGAATTAAAAGCGTATCCTTATTATTTTCAATTTACCCTGAATTCTTATGGCAAAGATGTGGAAGAATATGTTCCGGCAAAAGGAAATCGTTTGATTGAAACGTTTCAACAATTGTCGGATCGAATTGGTCGGCAAAGAGTGATTTGGCGGTATGATCCTATTTTGTTAAATGAGAAATACACCATTGAGTACCATCTTCATTATTTTGACAAACTGGCGGAAAAGCTACATGATTATACGGAAAAATGTACAATCAGTTTCATTGATTTTTATAGAAATATCAATGCTAACGTGAGAAATTTAAACATCCACGTTATTGGCGCAGAAGAAAAGCGCGCATTGGCGGCAAATTTAGTTGAAATTGCTAACTTTTATCATTTAAAAATAGATACATGTGCAGAAGATCTTGAACTGCGTGATTTAGGAATAGATCATGCTCGGTGTATTGATGCTCAGTTAATCGAAAAAATGCTTGGTTGTAAAATGAAGGTTGAAAAGGACAGGAATCAAAGACTAGCGTGTGGATGCGTGGAGAGTATTGATATTGGTATGTACAATACTTGTGTAAATGGCTGTAAATACTGTTATGCAAATCATAGCAGAAAAATCGTTGAGAAAAATTTTAAGCAGCACGATAAACAGGCGCCATTGCTCTGTGGCATAGTAACAGAATCGGATATTGTAAAAGTGAGAGCGATGAAATCGTTAAGGGAAAAGCAGGCTGATTTGTTTTAAGGAAGCAAATCAATAGTATAGTGTGGATAAGGATTTTTTTATTAGGCACTATACTAAAGTGAGAAGCAAAGTTCGGTTTTGTTGTGTTGACGTCATTAACTTGATACTCAATTTAGCTGAGGCTAAGCATAGTCCTGCTAGAATTTTGTAAAATTATTGATAGATAGAAGAGGTGGACCAATGAAAAAGATTGCAATTGTTGGCGCTCCAATGTGGCTTGGACAAACCCATTTTGGGACAAGTTTAGGGCCAGATGCAATTCGCGCGGCTGGTCTTGTGGAAAAATTGCAGACAATTAGTGATGATATTGTCGACGTTGGCAATATTACAATTGATAGCAAAATTGATGAAGTAGAAAGTAATCGTGGTAATATTAAAAATTTAGCAACGGTTCGTGATGGGGTTGAGCATTTAGCGGAAGCTGTTTCTCAAATGGTGATCGAAGGGAGATTTCCACTTGTTTTAGGCGGGGATCATAGTATCGCGATTGGGACGTTAGCCGGGATTGCACAGCACTATCATAATCTAGGGGTTATTTGGTATGATGCGCATGCGGATAGCAATACTGCGGAGGTTTCACCGAGCGGCAATATTCATGGAATGTCATTGGCGGCAAGTGTTGGAATCGGGCATCCCGATTTAGTGCAGGCAGGGGGCTATCAAAAGAAAATTAGACCAGAAAATGTCGTGCTAATTGGTGTACGTGATATGGATCCAGCGGAGAAAAAAATTGTATATGATATGCCAATCAAAATTTTTACTTCGGAAGATGTAAAAGAGCGAGGAATCATTAGCGTAGTTGATGAAGCTATTTCCTATTTGGCGCCGAAATGCGACGGTATTCATTTGAGCTTTGATTTGGATGTTGGTGATCCAAAGGAGATTTGTGGTGTCGGAACGCCTGTTGCGGGTGGGATTGATTTTGATAAGAATCTAGAAGCAATGCGACAGCTGTCGCATTACAATGTTATTACTTCAGCCGAATTCGTGGAAGTAAATCCGGCATTAGATAAGGATGGCAAAACAGTTGCGGCTACACTTGAATTTATCCAAGCTTTACTTAGTGATGAGTTTACAAATTAAAAACAAAAAACATGATGCCATTTTGTAAAATCCAAAATTGGCATCATGTTTTTTGTTTTTAAGCATTCACAGGTTGTTTAATGGTACATTGTTTGGCGAAATGCTCAATAATTTCCCGGCGGCGAATGATGCCGATAAAAATGCCGCTATCATCCAGCACTGGAACAAAATTTTGCACGATCGCCAATGAGAGTAAATCTTCCATTTCCGCATCAATTCGTACGGGGGTATTTGTCATCCGCCTTGGGACATCTCTGAGCATAACTCGATCGGTATGAAGAAATGTTAAGCCTGGGGTATTTTTCATTTTCCATAATAAATCTCCCTCGGTGATGGTTCCAGCATATCTGCCATCCTCATCAACGAGTGGAACTGCTGTATAACGGTGATATTCTATCTTTTCCAGCGCTTGCCTCATGGTTGAGTGCAAAGGTAAGTAAATGATATCTTTTTTTGCGATAAGAAAAAATGCTATATTCATTAAGTAATCTCCTTTAACAATTGGCTAGTTATGATAAGAACAGCGATCAATGTTTCAACGATTGCTCTTCAAAAAAAGTGTCAGGGCAAACATAGTTGAACCATTTATAATCGTTTCTTAGTGATAAGCCTTAAGATAATTATACCATGTAATCATGAAAAAATGATGTAAAAATCATGTAGAAATAATAAACAAATGATAAAAATAATGTAAAGAAAAACAATCAATTTTTTGTGATTTGATATAGAAAAATTCTCTTATTAGCGTTATGATAAGCAAAGAATATTTTATCTAGAAACGATTGGTGGAATAACGATTTTTTATGGAATTTTGGCTGAGAAATTTATGGGTTTGTAGTTTTGCCGTTTTTATTGTCTCAATCGGAATGAGTCAAATGGCACCGATTTTACCTTTGTATGTGGAGCATTTAGGAATCCATGATACGGCAGAAATTGAGCAGTGGTCAGGGATTATTTTTGGCTGTAACTTTATTAGCTTAGCTATTTTTTCACCGATTTGGGGTAGGCTTGCTGACCAGTATGGGCGAAAGCCGATGGTGCTTAGAGCGAGCTTATGGCTATCGGTAATTATGATTGGTATGGGACTCGCGCAGAATGTATATCATTTGGTTATTTTACGAATTTTACAAGGGGCGCTGTCGGGGTTTCAGGGTGCTGTTGTAACTTTAATCGCAATGCAAACGCCAAAAGAAAAATCTGGCTGGGCGCTGGGAATATTGTTTACTGGCCAAGTGGGCGGTTCTTTGCTAGGACCATTATTTGGGGGCTATCTTTCTGAAGTTATCGGCTATCGTGAGACATTTTTTGTCATTGGTTTCTTATGTTTCTGTGGCTTTTTAGCAATCTATTTTTGGGTTACGGAAAAACTTACACCTTTTGATGGTAAGATCTTAAGTTCGTGCGAGGTTTGGACAGTGTTGCCGAACCCTCAATTGACAATCTGCTTGTTTGTTACAACGTTGGTTATGCAACTAGCCTTAATGTCGATTCAGCCGATTATAACGGTCTATATTGTTCAATTATCAGCCAATGTAAATCATATCGCCCTGATTGCTGGGCTGGTTTTTGCCGCGTCTGGCTTTGCTAGTATGCTTGCAGCCTCGAAACTCGGGGCATTGTCTGATCGCATTGGTCCGAAAAAAGTGTTATTAACGGCTTTGCTGCTGGCGGGGATTATTTTTATTCCTCAGGCTTTTGTTCAAAATCCTTGGCAGCTTGGTATTCTCCGATTTTTGTTAGGGCTAGCTACCGCTGGTTTATTACCCTCGATTAATAGCATGATCAGGCAGAGTACCCCAAAAGAAGTGATCGGCAGAATTTATGGCTATAATCAGTCCGCACAGTTTGTGGGGATGTTTTCGGGAGCCATTTTGGGCGGACAAATTGCGGCTTGGGCTGGGATTGAATACGTATTTTTCTTTACAGCAGTCTTGCTACTAAGCAATGCTTTTTGGTTTTATCGAATGGTCTATCGAAAAAATTGATTTCTAAGTAATTTTTATAACAAAATGACAGAGAACGCCTAACACAAATTTTTGCGCTAGGCGTTCTTTTTCATGTTTACTATTTATTTGATGATAACGCGATTTACTAAGCTTTTTACTGATGGTTTACCGCCACCATCGGCCATCGCATGATTGATTTGCATCATACTAACTTGGGCACCAATATAGTTGCGGAAATGATTAAATTTAGCGGATTTTAAATCAGCGATTGTCATGTTGTAATCGCTTTTAGCAACTTCTTGTAATGCTTTGATTGATTTTTGTGCTGCGGGAACGCTCAGTACCCAATCATGATCAGCAAGATGGGTAATATAACCTTCTTGTTTATGCGGTGTAGGCAGTGCTCCTCCGTCATTACTTAACAAGCCAAGCGCAATTGGATCTTTGCCAGCGATGATTGACGCTGCCTTTATCCAACCGACGACATCGGCTTCATCTTTTTCTGAACCAGGATGATTGTGCGCGCAGGCCTGTGCCACAATGACGTCAGCAGGTAAAGAGCGATAAATGGATTCGGCGATACTTAAAATGTGATGAGACCCAGTACCAGCGATTGGTAGCTCGGTTAAACAGGAACCGTCTTCATTCCATTGAAATACCCAAGGCTTGTGCAAGTCGTGTAAAGCTTCCGAGGCAATAACGACATCGCGATTAACTTGATAACCAAATACTTCTTGATAAATAGAGCAAATGGCACTGGCAATACATAAATTTGTTGCTGTGTGGGTAACTAGTCCGCCTGGATAAGAATGATGGCTGTTATAACCGCTGCCTGGAGCTGAGATGAATGGTTGCTGCATCTTATTTGCACTGCTATATTTAGGAAAAAGGGTCTCCCAACTGACTTTATTTTGATCTACTAAATTTTGCGTTAATAATTTTTGATAAACGGTTTCAATATGATTACTACTTGGATATTGCTTCATAATGGTAGGAGCGGGATTTTCAATAATATCCAAAACTGTTTTACGTAAATTGGAATTATTAATGCTTTTTACCGTAGATATTATTTTTTTGTAAGCATTTTGTATCATTTCTGATTGCTCTACTACGATGAGAGGATCAGTTGGGCAATTGACTAAATTGGTTGTCGTGATCTTGGTGGAATTGGCAAAAGATAATTTAGGTACAGATAATAACGCTAAACTTGCCAATGTACCAGCTGACAATTGGAGGAAATTTCGTCGACTACATACTGGTTGACTCATAATAGGATCATTCATTGTTTAAAGATACCTCCTACTTCTATTCTACTCTTATTTTAATTGGAATAGGGAAGGAGAGTTGTTATGCATTTGTTAAAATCAAGTTAAATTTGCGTGAGCGATACAGAAGCTGCAATCGGTAGTTTAGGGGAAAGGAAAGAAGGACGGGTTGCTAGGCAATGTAGACTTCAGCAAATTAAAAAATAGGTAAGCATAGCAGTATTTATGAGAAAAATACAGGAAAATCGTGTAATTCGTAATGAAAATAATACATCTGCAAATAAATACTGAATTATGTATACTTTTAGCAGGAATTCATAGCTTTATGTGGAAAACAGAGCAAAAAGCAATGATTTTTTGTAGTTCTTATGATTGAATATTTTGGTTGGGGGGAAGTCTGGATGCGTGTTAAGGTTTCCTATGTAGATCGAGTTGGTATCGTGTTTGATATTGCTTATGTTTTTATTAACCATCAACTAAATATTGTTTCAATGGAAGTGGGTGTAAATGTTATTTTTCTTGAGACGGAGCCACTGGTGCTGGAACGTGAACGGATATTGATTGATGAGTTAAGTAAGATTACTGATATTAAACGGGTTGAGCAAATCGAATTAATGCCACACGAAGAAAAGGCAGAGCAACTAAAAGCTGTTTTAGATACCGTAGCCGATGGTGTTGTTGCTGTTGACAGTCGTGGGTATATTACGCAATATAACCCAGCTGCGGAAAAAATAATGCATATTTCTTCTGACAATGTATTAGGAAAAAAATTAACCGATATTTTTCCATGTTGTTTATCTTTAATAGAATCAATGAAAAATGGAACAAAATCACTAAATCACGAAATATTTTTTGAGCAAACTAACAGCCACTATTTGGTCAGCAGCCATCCAATTATGGATCATTATAAAAAAATTATTGGTGGCGTAGCTGTTTTAAAAGATATTAAAGATGTTCGCAAGATGTATCAAAAATTAACGCAGCAGCCAGCTTTTCACTTTGATCAAATTATCCATACGAGCGAAGCGATGAAAAAAATCATTACACTTGCTAAATCCTATGCATATAGTGATTCTACAGTGTTGATTCGTGGTGAAACGGGAACGGGAAAAGAGCTGTTTGCGAGAGCTTTGCATAGTGCTTCTGCGCGCGCGGAAAATATTTTTGTGCCAATTAATTGTGCAGCAATACCAGATACTCTGCTAGAAAGTGAACTTTTTGGTTATGAAGATGGTGCCTTTACTGGTGCGACTAAAGGAGGAAAACAAGGGCTATTTGAATTGGCCAATGGTGGGACGCTGTTCTTAGATGAAGTTGGGGAAATTTCAGTACATTTGCAGGTGAAATTACTGCGGGTATTGCAAGAACGAAAAATACGACGCATTGGTAGCCGACGGGAATTTCCTATTGATGTGCGTATTTTGGCGGCAACGAATCGGGAGCTTGAAGTGATGATTGAAGAAGGAACTTTTCGTGAAGACTTATATTATCGCTTAAATGTCATTCCGTTATTTTTGCCACCATTGCGTGAACGCTGCGAAGATGTCGCTTTGTTGGCTAAAGTTTTCTTACAGCGTTTTTCACTTAAACTACACAAAGAAGCCGATTATATTAGTGAAAAAGCGTTGCAAATATTAACCGAATATGATTGGCCGGGAAATATCCGTGAATTGGAAAATGTAATGGAAAGGGCAGTAAATATCGTTCATGGCAATATCATATCAGAAGAGCAGTTGATGCTTGGTCGCAATGTTACACCGCTTCGGCAGGCATTGCCAGCGGTATCTGAGAGAACGTTAGAGGAAATGTTGGCAGAGACAGAACGGGAAATTTTATGTCGAGTCCTTTGTCAGTACCATACATCGCGAAAACTTGGCAGTGTGCTAGGATTATCACATACAAGCGTGCTGAAAAAATTGCGCAAATATGGTCTTTCATTTGAACAATTTAAAGCCACGTAATACTGTTCTAAATGAGAAGGGGAATATTCACTGCCGATTGGCATGAATATTCCCCTTCTTTTCAGAAAATTGGCATGAAAATTATTTTCTTTGAATATCTAGTGCCTAAATTAGCTACCAGTTTCTTGTTTATTAAGACCATTCATATAATAAGAAGCAATTACACCAGCGAACCAAATCGGTGCGATATAAAGAGCGATGCGAGTATCTTCCTTGAAGAACATGATGATTGCTACAAAAATAAAGAAAGCGATACAAATCCAAC
>JARBTT010000255.1 GCA_029240055.1 Anaerosinus sp. | reverse complement strand
CGGACGCAAATACAGTGTAGATAAGGTATTGGACGTAAGAATGGCAGCATCTCTCAAAATGGGCGGGCAGGGTATGCGCTATAAATGTAGGATACACGGCAAAGAGGTTTTTTTATTCTGTGATACCGGGCAATGGTTCATAGAAAGATAAAAGCCCACATATAAATTGAGGGCTTCAGCAATTACATTCCTAATAGTTTCTTTTTTGCAACAATAAACTCTTCTTCGGTTATAGCGCCTTGCTCTTTTAAATGGGCTAATCTTTCTAATTGTGCAATCATATCACTACCTGTATTGGCACTCGCCGGGGCCGCTGCTGGTTCAGATTTTTTGCGGGCTTGGGAGCTTATAAAATCGCACAGGTCGCGCAATTCTTCTTTTATGATGCCTTGAAATTCAATTTTTTTACTAACGCACAGGTCGCGCAATTCTTCTTTTATGATGCCTTGAAATTCAATTTTTTTACTAACGGTATAAATAACAAGTTGTCCTATTGACATGTTAAATTCAACGCTGCTGATCTTGTCATAAAGGATTAGCTCAAAAAATATCTCGTTAAAAAATCCACCCTTATATAAGAAAAAACATCGCGTATTGGTTGCTATAAAAATACCTTTTCTAACACCGTCAGTTAGAAGGGTGGGAGTAATTCTTAAAATTGTTTCGTCCGGGTGCAGGAAAGTTACTAGTTCTGGTATTTCTTTCATTTTCAGTAATTCTGTATATCGTCTAGGGCTAAGTTGAGGTATTAGTTTTTCAATTTCGCTAAGAGTAGGCATAGAAAAACTCCCTTCGTATTAGTAAATAAGGATTAAATATTATTTAAAGAATACAATAGTATAACAGTATATTCCTGCCCGTGAATATCGCTGATATATAGAAATTTAAAGAGCCGTCTTACCTTAATTGGTAGGGCGGTGCTTTTTTGTTTAGCTATTTTCTATTTTAGCTTCAGATGTTAATGCCGCGTGAGCTTTCTTGCCGAAAAAGTATTCTTTTTTATATTGCTTAGTTTTTGTACGGTACTCACATATAAAATTCATTTCTTCTGAGCGAATTTTTTTAATATCAGTGTTTGTTACTTCAGCGATTGTTAATTGTAGTTTTCTTACATCTACAGACTAAGGTTGATTGCAAATAGCACAGTGGACTAATTCATTCATTATAAAACGCTCCTATTTAAGTTTAATTTTTGCTCCTGCGGTTTTTAGGTATTGGCCATTTGATACCTCAATATAGCGCTCACCTTGGAAAAGATCATTTGAGATAATTTCGTCTAGAATATGGGCGCTGCCAGAGCTTACTTCAACATAACTATCGCCACGCTCAGAAACTACCTTGTATTCTCCTGCAGGGAGATCTACGTGAACTTTATACATTCCCGCCAATAAGAAACCATCCCTGCTTTGTACCTTGGGGGCATCTTTGAAGGCGTACAAATCGCACCCTGAGTTTTTATATAATGACCATTACTTACTGTTATAATTGTTCTATTGGTAAAAATATCGTTCGCAATAATGCTGTCTAGTGTTCCTTTTGAATCCTTGGCTACTTCGATATATGCATCACCTTTTGAAAGGCCAACATATTCGCCGGCGGGAATATCAGTGCCAACTTTGTAATGACCTGATTTGTAAATCTTGACGCTTGGCTGCTCGGGCTTTTGTTGCTGCTGGGTCAATGTGCTTTGTTGTGAACTTGGGGCGCTGGGAGCTGAAGATCCACACCCTACAGAAAACAACACTAAAAAAGCTAAACAAGTAATTGCCACTTTCTTAAAATCTTTCGTGCAACACACTCCTATATCTTTAATTAATAAAGTAAAGGGAAACAATGTTATATTATAGAACTACAATAAATAACATTATATTCCTGCAATTAAGATTAATTAAAAATTAATCTTAACTTTTGCTCTTAAACGAAGATACAAAAATAACCCGCTTAAACGGGTGTAATTGTCGGATGTTCTCTAGAAAACCTGTCCCTTATTTTGTCCCTTACTGTATGATTTTAAGGGACAGAAACTGCAGAATTAACATTTAAAATTGATTGAGTAAAAATGCTCTTCCGCTCAGATTTATCCAAATAATTCCCTATAGAACTATCTCGTAATGTCTTCTAGACTAAATAATGAAGAAGCGTTAAAATAGTCTATAGTAATGAATTATTTAGTAAAAACGCTAAACGTAAGGACGCAAAGCTATGAGTTTACAGTAATGGTATGGATAATTGTTTGAAAGAAGTGATGACAATTAATGTAATGCTTTCAATTCAGTTGAATGTTTTTATGGTACTTTTGCTGCTCAGTATTGCTGTGCATGCTCGCTTTAAGCTCAATAGAAAAGAAGAAACGCATAGGTTGTTTTTTACATTAATATGCTTAACGATATCGATACTGATATTGGAAATTTTTAGTGTGGTATTAAATTCAACTGAGTATATAGCTTTCCGTGCTTTACAGAAAGTTGTTAATACATTGGGATTTACCTTAACGCCATTAGTGCCAATCATTGCAACGCTATACATTTATAAACGAACCAAGAAATATAAAAAAAATCCTGTAGAAAAGTTAGTTTGGTTGTCGGTTCCTTTGATAATTAATAGTATTTTATCGTTAGGCAGCTACCATTTTAATTGGATTTTTATGATAACTGATGAAAATCTATATATACGCGGACCGTTGTTTATTGTTTCGCCATTGATAAGTTATTTTTATTACACGCTGCACATAATGGTTCTATACAATAATCATAAAAATGTCAGTAAAGAAGAATTAATCGTGATAAGTTCTCTTACGCTTATTCCTGCCGTGCTATCAGTTTTTCAATTGTATTATTTTATCTATTTAACGATTTGGAATAGTGTAGGAATTGCTGTTGTAATTAACTATATTTTTATTATGCACGAACAGGCGAAGCGTGACCCGCTAACAGGATTAGGCAATCGCATGGCTTATGACGAATACCTTGGAATTTTGAGTAGAAGAAGCAATATTGTTTTGTCAGTAGTAAATATTGATTTGGACGGCTTTAAAAGTATTAATGATATTTTTGGTCATCAGGAAGGCGATAAAGTACTGCAGTTCTTTGCAAGACAACTGGAAGTGGTTTTCGGAGAAGTAGGTGTTGCTATTCGCTGTGGTGGTGATGAATTTATTCTTTTTCTGAACGAGAAAAGCAGACAAAGATTAGAGACATATATAAAAGAACTAAATGATAATATTGATGCATATAATGACAGCAACGAAATGGCTTACAGTATCCAATTTAGCTGCGGTGTAGTAGTATTTGATGACTCATATAATAATGTATATGAGTTTATTCGGCATAGCGATAAACTTATGTACGAAGAAAAACAGAAGAAGGCTTGTTTGCAAAATGTAGTAGAAACCCCAGTTTCTGATTAAATGTGACAGGTTCTGTTGGAATGGACTTGTGTCGTTAATACTAGGCGAAACACTTGAGCTAACATTGGCGTTTTTCGAAGATGTTTAAATGTAGCATTAATCATTCGTAATATCAAGACTACATCTTAGTATTTGCTTTTTAACTTGATCTTTTATGCTAATTCCGATTCAAATCATAGCAAAACCCCGCTTTAGCCGCACGGCATGGAAGCGGGGTTTTGTTATTTGGCTATAACATGTCATACCTTTTTAATTTTTCATAGAGCTGGCTCCGGGTAATATCCAGGAGCATAGCAGCCTTAGTCTTGTTGCCTTTTGTGCTATCAAGAGCCTGAATAATTGCGTTTTTCTCGGCCTGATGTCTTTTGTTGGATAGGGTTTGCATTTTATTAATACTATCGTTGCCTTCAGTAGTAAGGTTCCGATAAACTCTTGGCAAGAAGAAATCGAAATGATCGGCGTCCAAAATGTCAGTTGAGGACATTACGCAAGCCCGCTCAAGGACATGCTCCAGTTCCCGGATGTTCCCAGGCCAATCATAGCTCAGAAAGTGCTGTAATACATTATCGGATATTCCGATTATCGAGCAATTATGGTATTGATTAATCTTCTGAATAAAATGCTCGCATAAGACAGGAATATCGATCAGACGGTCGCGTAAGGGGGGAATAGCAAGCTCTACCGTATTAATTCGATAATAGAGATCTTGTCTAAACTTACCCTCGCTGATCATCTGGTCAATGTTTTGATTTGTACAGCAGATAATTCGAACATCCAGGCTCACTGGCTTAACTCCGCCGATTCTTTCTATTTCGCGTTCCTGTAAAATTCGCAGCAATTTGGACTGCAAAGGCAGAGGAAGCTCGCCAATTTCATCAAGCAGTATGGTACCATTATTTGCTTGCTCAAATTTCCCGACCTTACCACCCTTGCTTGCGCCAGAGAAAGCGCCTTCCGTATAGCCGAACAACTCTGATTCGAGCAGATCTTTAGGAATAGCTGCGCAGTTGACTTTTATAAAATTGCCGTAACGGCGATTGCTTAATTGATGTACAGCGTTCGCAAAAACTTCCTTGCCTGTACCTGTTTCGCCAGTAATCAATACAGCCAGGTTAGAGTCGGCCACCTTTTCAATGGTGGCCTTTATTTTTTGCATTGGTGGCGTGTTGCCAATGACGGCACTTATTGAAAAGGGTATTTGCTTGAGGGCGGCAAGCTGCCGCTGGTATATCTGATTTTCTTTGCGGAGCTTATCAATCTCTTCTTTGAGCCGGGCGACTTTATCAATGTCATAAAAAGTAGCCGTGGATATTGCTCCGCAGATTTTTCCGTTCTTATCGCGTATCGGAAAGCGATTGCAAATGGTGGGAGTGCCGTTCTTCATCATAAAAATCTGTCCCAATTCTGCTTGCCCGGTTTTCATTATATTTGTAAGGCGTGTGTTCGGAATCACCTTTTCAACGGGTTTTCCAACTATGTCATCGGTTCTTAAACCGATGATGTCGGCATAGGCGCGGCTGATATACCGAATGGTTCCCACTTCATCGATAACAATGGACAAATAAAGAGAATCCACCGCTAAGTTTAATAAATCATGAATCTCCATGGTTACTCCACCCTCACTTCAGCGTTGCTGATCGAATCCTAACTAAAAGATAGCATAAACCATAACTGCAGACAAGCAAAAAAAACGTTTGAAAAACCGGACACTGATGGCGATGATGTTAGAAAAACCGGACGGTTTATCGGCCTTTTTGTATAGAAAAGTCGGTAAATACTGAACATTTCGTTTTGGCACGATAGTTGCGATAGATAGTGGCGAGAAGGCAGAATTTGTGTGTGGCGAAGCTGCTGGCTTAGGAGGTGG
>JARBTT010000254.1 GCA_029240055.1 Anaerosinus sp. | reverse complement strand
AGGATTGCGTCTCCGTCCGATCCTGATGACGTCTTTTGCCTTTATTATCGGGTGCCTGCCGCTGGCGGTGGCAAGCGGTGCCGGTGCCGGCGCGAGAATGGCGATGGGAACTGCAGTTGTTGGCGGTATGACGATTGCTACGGCTTTTGGCATCTTCCTCATCCCGGTATTATTTGTGGTTGTAGAATGGATTGTGGCTAAATTGCATTGGAAGAAAAAGAAAAAAGAAGCTTGTTCAATATAAATATTGCTTAAGTAACAGCATTCAAATAAGGAAAATAAAAAAATAGTAAGAAATAGCAGTCTGCAGCCTGGAATGGGCTGCAGACTGCTATTTCTTAACATCTGCCTTAGAGCAAATATGAACTCATGCTTATTTATAGACTTGCAAGCTTTTTAGCAATTAAATGCAGAGTGCGGTTTGAATCCATAATCATTTCTAAGAAGTTATCTATTGGCTGGTTGGCAAGCTGGTCAATATCTAAACGGTTACTATAAGGAGCAAGCAGAGCAGTATCAGATGAAATATTATTTAACACTGATTTTGTTACTGCATTTTGAATGATATCCATTGCTTGATTACTGGAAATAGCTAGATGCTTGGCTTCTAGTTTAAGCTTTTTTAGATCATCTTCAGAAAGGGGAGATTCACTTTGTAAATCTGCCTTTATTTTTTCTGCAGCATCAGCGATATGGCGATGAAATTTATTCGCGATGCATTGTATTAGCACACAGGCAGAGGGAACAGATGCGGCGCGGGTTGCTGGAATGATCATGACATCTTTTTGCAAGTGTGTGCTATAGGTTGGAGATAAAAGCCCACCCTCCCCCACAAAACGGTCAACGCCAATTATATAGTTAGCTTTTTGCAATTGTGCCAAAACATCTTTTTGTGGCATTTCACGATAGGCAATCGGCACAAATTCGTTGGTGATACCGAGATTCTTACAGTAATTACTTAGGATAGCAGCATATTCTAAATGGTTATTAAATATATAAACGATTTCATTTTTAGGAATACGAGCTATGGAAATGAAAAATTTCGAGTTTGGCATTAGATCGAGTAAAACAATTTTTTCTTTTGGGACAACTTGTGACAGTGACTTTAGTTGTGTTTGGGCGCAAACATAGATATCAGCAGTGGAGCTATCCTTAATCTCACAAGTCAAGTACGTCTGAATAACGATACTTTCACTTATGATGGACTGTATAATACTCGCAATTTCACCAGCAATCAATGGACCGCTGGCAACAACGGCAATTTTTACATTCATATCATGATCTCCTCATAAAAAATAATAAGATTAATTCTCATGGTGCTTTAAAAAATTCTCTTTAGCTAATGTAAGGAAAGCTTGTGCAGCATGTGAGATATATTTATTTTTTTTAATAGCAATGGCAGTATCAATCGTTAAAGGGGTATCCAGCGGAATTGTGACAAGGGAATTGTCACATAAATCATAAGGTAAGATTGTAAGACCTGCATTACAGGCAACAAGGCTTTTAATGGTTTGGATGTGATTGGATTCAAAAGCTATTTGGGGCAGTGTATTTAGCCTCTCGAATTCTTTTACAATGATCTTACGAAGTAAACAGTTTTGGGTAAGCAGGATTAATGGCTCGTTTACTAGCTCGGATAGATCTATGGAGTTCTTTCTTTGAAAGCAGTGGTTTTTTGAGCAACAGATAACGAGCTCCTGTGAACTAATCAATGTATAATCGATGAGGTTATTATTGTCGCCTAGAATGACGATGCCAAGATCAGCTTTGTTTTCAATTAATAATGTTTGTACCTCTGTGACATTTTCTTCAATGAAAGAAATCTGGATGTTCGGGTATTTGCATTTAAATATTTTTAAAAGCTTAGGAATTGGCCATGTTCCGGCAATAGGGGTAATTGCTAAGGTTAGTAAACCACTATTCAGATTTTTTAATTCATTTATTTCAAAGATTGTCTTTGATACACCGCACATAATGTTTTCAACATGATTGAAGAAAACCTGTCCTTCTGCTGTCAGAACGGCTTGTTTCTGATTGCGGTCAAATAGCTGAACGCCTAGTTCTTCTTCTAAAATGCGGATCGCATTTGTTACAGCGGGCTGGGATACATAAAGACGTTCTGCTGCTCGGGTGAAGCTGTTCGTTTTACTCACCATAAGAAAATACTCTAATTGTCTTAATTCCATAATCTTTGCTCCCGTACGTTTGTAATGTATTCATTCTAACATGGAAAAGTCTAACTTGGGCACTTTCATAGAGAATAAGGCGATAAGCTTTTCTTATTATAAGATAAATTTAAGTTATGTTGCTGTAAAAAATGTAACAATAAATAGAATAAGCCTAGGAATATTTAGAATAAACTGCTTTTTTAGGTAATTTTAAATATATATAAGACTTTGTTATGAAATAATAATTTGTCGATATTTCACCGTTAATTTTTTTAATGATAGTATTAAGGCGAAGTTGATCTGCTTGTTATTGTGCACATGGCAAGAAATTGAATAAATACGAAATTACGGGAAAAGGAAGGGATTTTTTAAATGGCATCAACAACAATCGATAGTCAAATTTTTGGAGTCTTATTCAGTACCGACAAAATGAGAGAAATATTCAGTGATAAAAATATGGTACAAAAATGGCTGGATACGGAAGCTGCATTAGCAAAAGCACAAGGAGAGCTAGGCATTATCCCTAAGGATAAAGCGGATGAAATCAATGCAAAAGCAAATGCAGAACTATTAAATATCCCTCGGATCGGTGAATCTTACAAAAGTTCTATAACAATTGTACCTTTATTAAGAGAATTTGAAACAGTATTAGCTAACAACGCCGGTGAGTATGTTCATTGGGGCGCAACTAGTCAGGATATTATTGACACCGGTCTTGTACTGCAGATGAAAGAGGCTTATGCAAACATTTTAGAACAAATGATTGCATGTCAAAAATCGACACTGAAGTTAGTCAGAGAACATAAAGATACGATTATGTGCGGTAGAACACATGTTATTCATGCGCTGCCAATTACGCTGGGGTATAAAGTAGCTGTCTGGGCAGA
>JARBTT010000059.1 GCA_029240055.1 Anaerosinus sp. | reverse complement strand
AAACAAATTCCAGATGCAAAAATTCAACCTGCAATTGATAATGTACCTGGTATGATTGTTGCTTTAGCTTCTGGGAAAGTTCAAGTTCTAGTTTTAGATAAACCAACTGCGATGGCAGCAGCTTTTTCTAATCCAAATTTAGTAATGTTAGATTTCAAAGATGGTAAAGGGTTTGAAGCATCTCAAGAAGATGTTGAAATGGGGATTGCTGTGAAAAAAGGTAACAGCGACTTGTTGAAACAATTGAATGAAAAACTTGGTAGCATCAGTGAAAGTGACCGCAATAAAATGATGGAAGAAGCAATTCAAAAGCAGCCTCTATCAAAATAAGTTAGGGGAAAAACTAATTTTTGGGACGGGATAACCGTCCCTTATTTTAAGTTAAAATATAATATCAAGGTGGAAAATGTTATGACAACAAATATGCCGGTAACTTTTTTCGAGTGGGTTTATTTTTTATTAAACCAATATGGCGCTATGCTAGTAAAGGGCGCAATGGTCACTCTTTTACTTGCATTAGTAGGTACATTTATAGGTTGTATTATAGGTTTGTTGGTTGGGATTGTACAAACAGTACCAGTCAATCCGAGAGCAAGTAGGGTAACAAGGTGTTTTTATAAGACAATACAATTTATTTTAGCTACTTATATAGAAGTATTTCGTGGAACGCCAATGATTGTACAAGCGATGGTTGTATATTATGGTTCTATGAGCATGTTTAATATCGATATGTCAGCTATGTTTGCTGGGTTCTTAGTCGTATCGATTAATACTGGGGCCTATATGGCAGAAACAGTACGTGGTGGGATTTACTCGGTTGATTTTGGACAAACCGAAGCAGCGAAGGCAATAGGGATGAATCATTTTCAAACAATGTATAATGTTGTTTTACCGCAAGCATTCCGTAATATCATGCCGCAAATTGGCAATAATTTAATTATCAATATTAAAGATACATCGGTATTGAATGTAATATCGGTAACGGAATTATATTTTGCTTCAAAAACGGCGGCTGGAGTTTATTATAAATATTTTGAGGTGTTTTTTATCACGTGTGTAATTTACTTTATTTTGACTTTTACTGTATCTAGATTATTACGTTGGATTGAAAGAAAGATGGATGGTTCAAATAACTACTCTTTAGTAGAATACGATCCTATGGCTGATCCTTGTGGCCCTTTTGATATAGCGAATAAGAAAGGCAGAAATTAATATATGGAAAAGAGAACACTGCAAATAAATGAAAAACCCATTTTAGAGGTCAAGCATTTAGTGAAATATTTTGGTGAACGTGAAATTTTAAAAGATATTGACTTTAGCATTCATAAGGGGGATGTTGTTAGTATCATTGGTGCATCCGGTTCCGGTAAATCGACGATGCTTCGTTGTATTAATATGCTAGAGGTGCCTACATCAGGGCAGATTATTTATATGGATAAGTCAATTACTGATACGGACAAGGCAATTACACTTTATAGAACAAAAGTTGGCATGGTATTTCAACAGTTTAATTTATTTAACAATATGACTGTTTTGCAAAATTGCATGGTCGGCCCTGTAAAAGTTTTAAAGCAAGATAAAGAAGTAGCAAGAAAAAATGCTTTAAAATATTTAAATAAAGTTGGTATGGCACAATATATCAATGCGAAGCCAAGTCAATTGTCCGGTGGTCAAAAACAGAGAATTGCAATTGCCAGAGCACTAGTGATTGAACCAGAAGTTTTACTATTTGATGAGCCGACTTCAGCTTTAGATCCGCAAATGGTTGGTGAGGTACTTGCTGTTATGCGTGATCTTGCGAAAGAAGGACTAACAATGATTATTGTTACTCATGAAATGGCATTTGCGCGCGATGTATCGACGCGGGTTGTATTTATGGCCGATGGCTTGATTGCTGAAGACGCAACGCCAAACGAATTATTTAATCATCCGAAGAATCCTCGTACGAAAGAGTTTTTAGCAAGATTTACGAATAATTAAAATAAGTGCTCAAAGTGTAAGCATGCATTTTGAGCACTTATTTTTTAAAAAATCTATTAAGAGCCTACTGATATTTTTCAGAATTATTTGTTACAATATACAAGTATTGTAACAAATTTTTAGGAGGAAAATAATGAAGTTAATATCAATTGTTGTACCAGTGTTCAATGAAGAAGATAATATTGAACATTTTTATACAGAGATTTGCAAGGTTATGGGGCCTTTACCTTATGATTTTGAATTAATGTTTATTGATGATGGGTCTAAAGATGCAAGTATCTTTAGACTTGATCGTTTAGCACAGAAAGATAATCGAGTGAAACCGCTTTATTTAGCGCGTAATTTTGGGCATCAAATTGCATTGACCTGTGGGCTCGATCATGCAAATGGCGACGCTGTTATTACGATGGATGGTGACATGCAGCATCCACCAACCTTTTTACCAATTTTAATTGAAAAATGGGAACAAGGATATGAGGTTGTTCAAACTATACGTAAAACGACAGAAGGAGTTTCTTGGATTAAGAATGCTACGTCAGCCTTGTTCTATAAATTAATGAATTCATTGTCTAAGGTGAAAATTCAACCAGGTGGATCGGATTTTCGGTTAATGGACCGATGTGTTGTAGAAAGTTTTCGCTGTTATAAAGAACGGGCTAGATTTATTCGTGGCATGATTGGAGCCATTGGTTACAATCATGTTCAAATTGAATTTGTTGCCCCGAAACGATTTGCTGGTAATTCAAAATTTTCTATTAATAAAATGTTACATTTTGCATTGGATGGGATTACTTCTTACTCTACAAAACCACTTAGGTTTGCTTTTTATATGGGAGTGATTTTTGGTGTAATTAGCCTGGGCGTAACTTCTCACGTTATTTATATCAAGTGGTTTACCGAAGATGCGGTACCTGGTTGGGCAACGATATCAGCTAGTATTTTATTTTTGGGAGGATTACAACTTATTGGAATTGGTATCATTGGTGAGTATGTAGGCCGTATTTTTGAAGAGGTGAAACAAAGACCACTTTATTTTGTCCGGCATGAACCGAATATTTTAGATAAAAAACCAATGATTGATAATAAAAATTAATAAAAAGATTAATAAAAGTGCTTGTTGGCAGGAAAATATAAAGTTTTGTCGAACATAAGTATAATATTGAGTATAAATAAGCCGAATCTAACTCAAGAGCGGGGGAACCATTGTTTTGGGGTGAATTTTGTATTGATTTGTATGTTAGTTATTTGTTAGCATACAAGGTAATATATAATGGGTGACTCTACTACCCAAACCCGTCAGCTGGTAAGTTGGTTTTCCGTTGCAAATGCATCTGCAATTAGAATGGGGGACCAAGGTGACGAGGTAACACAACTCCAAAGTGCCTTGACTAGTTTAGGTTATAGTGTCGCTATTGATGGGGATTTTGGTTCAGCGACAGCAAGAGCGGTGAAAGCATTCCAAGAATCTAGAGGGTTAGAAGCAGATGGACTTGTCGGCGCTGCAACATATCGAGCGTTAATGGGACGTGAACTTCCTGAAGTAAGTCGTGGTGGTTCTTATGTTGCAAGACGAATTGTACAAACATCCTTCCAATACGTCGGTGTTCCGTATGTATTTGGTGGTACAACTCCAAGTGGTTTTGATTGTTCTGGATTTGTACGTTATGTATATGCCAATGCAGGGATTTCGTTACCTAGAGCTGCGGATGAGCAATTTGAAAGCGGCTATGCGGTATCAAATTTACAACCTGGTGATTTGGTATTCTTTTCTACATATACTTATGGAGCTTCTCACTCCGGAATTTATCTAGGCAATGGTAAATTTATTAGCGCTACTTCTAGTAGTGGCGTAAGGATTGATAACCTTTATGATGGGTATTGGGGTTCATGTTATATTGGAGCTCGCAGAGTTATTTAGTTCGTTTGATTGAGGAGGCTTTGTCTCCTCTATTTTTATGCACTTTGTGAATAAGCCAACGATGAATTAATAAATTCTTTAATATTGATCATAATGCATAGATTTATCTTATTTAGCTCTGAGTAAGATAAATCTATGCATTATTTTTGCTTTTATTCTTAAAATATGGGTAAAAATAAAGCCGGCGATTGCAAATAATTTATTTGCAATCGCCGGCTTTATTTTTAATCAGCGAAGATGTCATCCCAAGCAGAATAGACAATCATCGAAACAATGGAGAAAAATATAATAACGTCTCCTAAATAATTTTCCATAGTGTGTGTTCCTTTCGACAGAAAATAAATTACCAATCATTTCTTAGCACAATGTTTCTTTGCTAACCATATGATAAAGCACAGACTGAGCGGAGGTGTTACTGTGTCCATTTTATTAGCATTGCTGGGCGCAATGGGAAAAAGTATCATGTTATTTGTTGCCTATATTACACAAAATACATTTCCATTGCCGTTATCAGAAAAAGAGGAACAAGTTTATCTAACTAAACTTGCCGAAGGCGATGAATCGGCAAAAAGTGTACTTATTGAACGAAATTTACGATTGGTCGCACATATCGTTAAAAAGTTTGATAACACTGGCGAAGACATAGACGATCTCATATCAATTGGGACGATTGGATTAATCAAAGCAATCAATACCTTT
This sequence comes from Anaerosinus sp., assembly GCA_029240055.1. Taxonomy (GTDB): domain Bacteria; phylum Bacillota; class Negativicutes; order JARBTT01; family JARBTT01; genus JARBTT01. The sequence goes on along the minus strand of JARBTT010000059.1, from coordinate 11,938 downwards.
GATACCAATAAGAAAATACGTCTTGCTACCTATGCAGCAAGATGTATTGAAAATGAAATTTTGATGCACCTGAGGAGTACCAGACGTGTGCGCTCGGAAGTGAGTCTATATGATCCAATTGGCATTGATAAAGAAGGTAATGAATTTACATTTATTGTATTTGGCCGTGTTGTATATAAACAAAATCAATATCTTATTATAACTTAATATAGAAAAAATTGAAAGGCAGTCCTGCCTTTTAATTTGAGAGTAGTGGATGAATGACAAGGGTGAATTCATCTTTTTTTTGCGCTTTTTCTTTGCGATACGTCGTGTGATTGAGGACCGTCTTTAAAAGTTGATTTTTCTTAGCTGGATTATCTGAGTTATAGTACATTCCAAGCAAGTTTTCTAGCTTAGGTATAATATCAGTTTTAACTTTTTCATTAGACAAAGATGCTGATGCTAGTTTTTCTGTTTCTTCAATTGCAGTTTCAGTATCTTTTATTTTACGGGCTATTTTTTTAGAGCGATCTAAGAAGGTAGCCGTATCATAAATATTTTTTTCTAGCAAGTCATGTAATCGATCTTTTTGCATATGAAGTGTTTTTGATTCTTTTTTTAGATTTTCTAGAGCTTTTGCTTTGATATCTATAATTGTTTTGTCATCGTTTTGCGGTTCATTGCTCCATTGTGCTTTGTATTTTGTTAACCAGAGTGATAAGCCAGCTAATAATTTTTGTTCAACGTAGGTGAAGCGTGAGCTTTTATTAGGGCAATTTCTGTTGTAACAAACTATGTGGGCAGCTTGCTTTACATAAGGACGATATACCATGCTGGCCCCACACATATCGCACTTTACTAAACCAGCTAGGGGATTTGTTATTCGAGTAAGCTGTTGATAGGGTGGATGATATTTTTTTTTTATCATTGATTGAACTTCGTTGAACTCTTCCATAGATACATAAGGTTCATGTGTGTTTGGTATTAAGATTTGTTCATCAAGGGGGCGTGTTCTAACCTCACGGCGTTTATCTGGATTAGTAGACTTTTTCGTTTCTTTTTTTCTCCACGCATTTACACCTGCGTATGCTGGATTTTTGAGCATATTCAAAACACTTGCACTCGTCCAGTTGATACCCGTATAAGAAACATAACCAAGTCTGTTTAGCTCATTGGATATTTTACTAGATCCTATATGTTCCGAGCGGTATAATTGCCAAATTAATTCAGTTGGCTCACTTTGCTCTGGATTTTTAACTAAATATCTCCGTCCGAGTTTGTTATCATATTCAATCAAGTAGCCATAAGGGGGATAAGTTCCTAAATAATTTCCTTCATCGATAGAACGTAAGCGTCCTGATTGTAACCGGCGATTGATTATTTTTAATTCTTTTCTAGCCATAAATGCTTCAAATTCAGTATATTCTTCATCAAACTCATCATTTAAATCATAAATTTTGCGTGGTGTAACGATCTTTGTCTTAGCAGTTTTAAAGGTTTCTAAAATTAAACCTTGATCTTGCATTCCGCCGCGCCCTAAACGATCAATATCCATACAGAGCACAGAATTCCAAATGCCGGATTCGATTTCTTTTAACAATTCAAGCATTTGCGGGCGGTGAATGATGCTTTCACCAGAAACGACTTCTTCAAATATTTTAGTAGCGTTAATGCTATAATCTTTCGCGAGTTTAACTAATGCTTTGCGATGCTTTGCAAGCGTTTCGCCTTCACCACGCGTCTCAGCTTCTTGGTCTTCACGTGATTTACGAAGGTAGAAACAAGCGGGTTCTAAGGCTGTCGTAGAAATAGATTTTTTTTGCATATACTTTAATATCACCTCAATATGCGAATTGTGTTCGAAGCGAACACAAAATCTTTCTTCTTTAATAAATTCTAAAATGAAAGGTTTTAGAATTAAAGCTCCTCAAATTAATAAAAATAAGTGTTTGAATGTAAAATAAATCATATAAAATAGGGCAGTCCTCGATGATAGATCGCATACACATTCTAGTGAGGAGTGTGATTCGATGGCGAAACCAGATAGAGAACCAGATAAAACGATTAAAATAGGGAGTACAACTATACATTTTTTTGCACCGGCACCTATGACAGAGGAGGAGTTACAAAAAAGATTAGATAAAGTACAGGAGGCAAGTTGGGCGTGCTGGAACTCTTTATCGGAGGAGGAGCAATTAGAACTAAATAGCAAATACAAGTAAAAAAATCCTATGTGAAAACAGTGGAGTGAGCGGTAACCGTACGTTCAGTAGCTAGCAAGATAGAGCATGCTTTTATTTTTATTATCTTTTCAGTTTTTTATATGGTAGAATAATATAATAAAATCAATACGAAAAGCCGCTCTCAATTAAGAGGGCGGTTTTAATTTAAAAGGATTTGGTTCATATTATAGAAACAGTATTGATTAAGAGTGATAAACTGGAGGTAATCATTTATGGATTTCACATTGGAAACTCCTGCGAATATTAACGAATTGGTTAAGCAGGCGAGTGATAAAACAAGTTGGCGTAATAGGTTGGCAGCGGTAGAAGAATTGAGTAAGTGGAAATGTGAGGAATCCATTGATATAGTTACAAAATTAGCTATGGGTGATTTTGTTTTTAAAGTGAAAGAACGAGCTTTTGAAGTTGCCCAAGCCTTTGGGGTAGAAAAGAATGGAAAGCCGATTTATTTAGATAAAAAGTCTAAAGTAAGTCCAATAAAGTTTATTAATAAAAAAATCTTTAAAGTGGCAAGCCATTTAAAAATAGATATTGATGATTTTAATATGGATGAATTCAAAGCAGCTTTTCAAAAAATGTATCCAGAAGAATATGATGTCTGCGAATATGAAAATCATAATAAGTTTGATGATTGGCTAAAAGATTTAGTTAAATCAAAGGTTAGAAGACGGAACAGATAAACAGTAAGTGTTAATGAAATAACACTAATAGATGTTCTTGGAACTGATTCTGATGTTGTAGCAGAATCGGTTGAAACACAGTGTGAGAATGAACGATTAACAAATCAAATCAATACATTGAATCAGCGGGAAAAATTGGTGCTTAATATGCGTTTTGGTATACCAGATGGCGTTCGTAAAACACAACGTGATATTGCAAAGATTTTAGGAATATCACGTAGCTATGTATCAAGGATTGAGAAAAAGGCCGTCACAAAAATCGGTAAAAGTTTATATGCGGAAGAAAAGAAGTAATAACATAGTTTAAAGAATTGGTATAGAACATAAAAATTACGAGTAGTATAAAGAAACGACACCATTGTAGGTGTCGTTTCTTTATGAAAATATTTATTTTATTAATTCTAATCGTGGATTAGGATTGAATTGACGCCCTTTTTTGGAGCTTGGTTTGCCATCAACCAAAACGATATCGGCTGTGAAGTCAAAGTTAGTCGCAAAGATGCTACTGCCTACAGCATACACGTCAACGGGAACTTGGGTTGCCTCGAATTTGGCGATTTTTTCTGGAGTGAAACCACCAGATACCATAATTTTCACTTTATTGAAACCCTCGTTATCAAGTGCTTGGCGAACATTTTTTACAAGTTGTTCATTAACGCCGGTAGGAACAAAGTTCCCCATTTGGTTTATGAGAGAAGCATCCACCATTTTATCTGAAGTATCTAAGCGAACCCCGTAGAGTTTATCACCCAAAGCACGAGCAATCTCTAAGCTTGTCTCTACACAATCATTATTGAAATCGACAAGGGCAACTCTACTTACTTTTGAATCAATATGTTTATCAAAAGCTTGGGTTGCTTTTAGTGTATCACCTAAATAGGTTGCAATTAAGGCATGTGGAATTGTCCCGGCAGCTTCTACATCCCAAGCTACTGCATTAGCAGGGGTGGAAATGCCACTCATGCCACCAATTTTTGCGGCGTATCCATCCGATTGTTGTACGCTGTAATGATCAAAGCGAGATGGAAAAAACAATACAGGTTTGCCGTTTGCTGCAGCGACAGCTTTGCTTGTATTTGTTGCGACTTTTGTTTGACGAGCAATTACGCCAAGATATACAGTTTCTAAATGCGAAAAATCGGCTAAATCTCCTTCGAGTGTCATAATCGTTTCCCAAGGAGCAACTTTATCACCATCATGTAATGCATGGATGATAATATTTTCAGGATGATAAGCACAACGTTTGATGATCGCGATTGCCTCATCAATGCCACAAAGTGTGGCATAATCTCGTTGGAAAATTTGCATAGTGACGCGAGGGTGATACTTGTCTTTATTTAAAATTTCTTGCGTCCGTAAGAAGTAAATATCACTATAAAATCCACTTTGGATTTCTTCGACAGGAATGTTAAATGAGTTTGGATCAAGCCGTTTTTTCATTAAGTTTCCTCCTAATAGTACAAAACTATATTTAATATTTGTATATAATTTTTTAATATGTATAATAGTTATGATACAATAAAAATGTATTTACTGGCAATAGGGAGGAAGCATGAATATAAATGTTGTTGAAATTAAAAGCCTTCTAGAGGCGCAATTTGAACTTGAAAAAATTAATTGTGATCCAATAGGTATCCACATTCTTAAGAATAAATTGGTTTTTAAAATAATAAAAATAGAGAACATTCGATCAAAAGCTGCTAATTTATTAAAACAAACCTTTTTAGGTAAGGGTGGTGATGTGGCAGTATCAAGACATGCAGCAGATTTAAGTGAAGAATTGACAGATGTCATAATTTGTGCCACGGTTAAACAATATTGGCTTGCCTTGGCACAATTAAAAATTCAACCATGGGGATTGGCCATACTTGCGGTTGAAATAGAAGGAATATTAAATAATATAGACCAATTACCCAGTCGTGATTATAAATGGAAAGACAGGAATTTAACGATTGATAGCGAAAATAGTCTAGTAATGGGAATTTTAAATATTACGCCAGACTCATTTTCGGATGGTGGTAAGTACAATAACCTAGAAATAGCGATTCAACGTGTAAAAGAGATGCAAGTTGATGGTGTGGATATCATTGATATAGGTGCCGAATCAACAAGACCGTACAAAGGGTCTGAAAAAATTTCTGCCGAGCAAGAAATGGAAAGATTAATTCCTGTACTCGAAGTTGTTTTACCGTACTGTAAAGTGCCAGTCTCCATTGATACTTATAAGGCGCGTGTGGCAGAAGAAGCGCTAAAATGTGGAGCCCATATCATCAATGATATATGGGGATTGCAATACGATGTAGACATGGCGGGGGTTGTAGCAAAATATGACGTACCTGTTGTGGTAATGCATAATAAAAATGAAATTAGTTATCCAGAAGGCATTATGAACGATATCAATCACTTTCTAAAAAAAAGTATTGCTATAGGTATAGAAAATGGAATAAAACGTGAAAATATAATTATTGATCCTGGTATCGGTTTTGCAAAAACAATTGAGCAAAATTTATATATCATGTCAAGATTAGAACAATTACAAGTGCTAGGGTGTCCAGTGCTTCTAGGAACTTCACGTAAACGTTTTATTGGTGAGGTACTAGAATTGCCGGTTAATGATCGGGTTGAAGGTACGATTGCGACAGCAACACTCGGTAAAATGAAAGGTGTTCAAATTCACCGAGTTCATGATGTAAAACAAGTTAAAAGAACTTTAAAAATGATGGATGCAATGATGAGGAGTAGAGAATGATGACTAAAATTTTAATTAGCAATGTAATGTTTTATGGGTTTCATGGTGTATATGAATATGAACGTGAACAGGGACAGCGATTCTATTTTGATGTTGAAATGCAAACATCAAATGACGAAGCAGCTGATACAGATGAATTGGATCATGCGGTAGATTATATCTCTGTTTATCAATTGGTAAAAGATGTGGCAGAGCATAAACGATTCAGCTTACTTGAAGCATTGTCTGCACATATTGGTGATCAAATTTTAGCGACATATGCCACAGTTGGTGAAGTGACTGTACGTGTGCGTAAACCTTCAGTACCAATAGCAGGTCCAATTGATTTTGTGCAAGTAGAGACAACACGGAGTCGGAGATAATATGATTTTATTGGGCTTAGGCTCTAATAAGGGTGATAGAAAACAAAATATTTTAGCTGCAATTGATAAAATGAATGCAAATACACAAATTACTGTAGAAAAAATTTCTTCTATTTACGAAACAGAACCATATGGACTAAAAAATCAAGCAAGTTATTTAAATGGAGTAGTTGAAATATCTACGAATCTATTGCCTGAAGAGTTATTGGATGCCTGCCTGTTGATTGAAAAGGAATTAGGGCGAACTAGAGATGTCCATTGGGGGCCTAGAACAATTGATATTGATCTATTGATTTATCATGATGCAACTTTATCTTTACCCAAGTTAACATTACCGCATCCTTATTTGGCATTGCGAAGATTTGTATTAGTACCGATACTCAATATAACAAATGCTGTTATTATGAATGGTTGTAATGTTCAGCAGCTATTAGAAGTTTGTCCAGATGATGGCAAAGTCGAGATTTACGAAGAAAATATTTTTGAGGAGTAGTGGAATGCATGGGAAAATCGCTGAAAGTTTTGTTTTTGAGTGCACCGATTGGTGCTGGTCATCAGCAAGCTGCTGTGGCAATTGCTCATGCAATGCAACGCATCAATCCGGATATTGTGATTGAGCATGTGGATGTTTTTGAATATTTAAATAAATTTTTGGGACGTGTATTGTTAAGTACTTATTTTAAAAGTCTTTCTTTATTGCCCCAAGCATATGCTAATGCATATGCTTGGGGCAATGAAAGTAAATGGGCATTGTTAATGAGACGGTGCATTAGCTGTTTTTTTGCTAATAAAATGAAGTCATATTTACTCGCTTATGTACCAGATGTTGTCGTGTGTACGCATGCAACGCCAGCTGGAATGATGCAATATTTAAAGAAAGAATGCCAAATTGATTTTCACACTGTTGGTGTTGTTACGGATTTTGTTGTACACAGGCTCTGGATTAATAAAACGATAAAACAATATTTTGTGGCTGAAGAAAGCCTGCTACAAGATTTAATAAAGTATCAAATCAAACAGGAACAAAGCTATGCTTTTGGGATTCCTGTTTCTATTATGTATGGACAAAATTATAATAAAAATATGCTTTTAGAGCGTATTGGTTTTTCTAAAAATAGTAGAGTGGTATTACTCATGGGTGGCGGTGCAGGTCTATTTCCGATGATAGAAGTGATTGAAGCTTTAAATCAGTGTAAAACAGAGTTGCAGTTAATCATTGTTACTGGTAAAAATAAAAAAATTTATGATAAACTACAAAAAATCAAACGATTCATTCGGCATGATATGAAAGTGTTTGGATTTGTTAACAATGTACATGAGCTTATGGCGATGTCTGATGTGCTTATTTCAAAAGCAGGTGGCTTAACTGTAAGTGAGGCACTATGCTCAGGATTACCAATGTTAATATATAAGCCCATCCCAGGGCAGGAAGAAGAAAATACAAAATTTTTAATAAAGAAAAAAGTTGCAATCAGAATTGATAAAATTAGTATATTAGAAAAGGTAATTGACAAAATATTTAGAATAGAATCTAATGTACTTGATGATATGAAAATTAATGCCAAGAAGATTTCAAAGCCAAATGCAGCAGAAAATATCGCAGGTTGTATTTTAAATAACCTTTGCAAATAATTGACGGTGATTGTAATATAAAATAGTGATGTGTTATAATTACCCATAATTTGAAACTTTATTTAGATCACAGAGATTTTACTAGGTGGTGTTGGCAAGTGGACAAAATATTTTTGGCTGTGTTGCAAATGGTGCCAGGAATCGGTAGTGCGCATTTACGTAAATTGGTGGACTACTTTGGGAATGCTGAGCGCGTTTGGTATGCGAGTGATAAGGAAATACGTTTTAGTGGTTGCCTTGACAAGGCTAGTTGTGTTAAATTAACTGAGTTGAGACAAAAATCAATAGACATAGATAAATTAACGAGTTTATGGGAAAAACAAAAGATTCATTTATGTAGCTATCAGGATGAACTGTATCCAAAGGGACTAAGAAATATTTTTAATCCTCCGATGTTACTTTTTTATCGCGGTGACATGAAATTGTATGATCGAAGTATTGCAATTGTTGGAGCACGAAAAGCATCCAATTATGGTAGAAATATTGCCAAAATGTTAGGACGTGAGCTAACAAAATCTAATATGAGTGTAATTAGTGGTGCTGCGATTGGTATTGATACAGCTGCACATCAGGGGGCTTTAGAAGTTGGGGCAACGGTAGCAGTGTTAGGCTGCGGTGTAGATGTTAGTTATCCACCTGAAAATCATAAATTGTTAGATCAAATTGCTGAATGTGGGCTCATTCTTTCCGAGTATGCACCAGGCACTAGTCCAAATCCAAAGTTTTTTCCAGCTCGCAATCGGATTATAAGTGGAGTAGCAGATGGGACCGTGGTGGTTGAAGCTGCACTCAAAAGTGGTTCGTTGATTACAGCTGAATTTGCCCTAAGTGAAGGCAGGGATGTTTTTGCTGTGCCGGGCAGCGTGTTTTCATCGACCAGTAGAGGCTGTCATAAATTGATTAAACAAGGTGCTAAACTAGTTGAATCGGTGAATGATATATTGGAAGAATATAATTTGACGTATTCAGCAACTGAAAAAAATAGTGCAATTGTTTTATCCAAGGAAGAAAAATCTATTTATGATTTATTAACATATAGTGAACCTATGACTATAGATGAAATAATATTAAAAACACGAAGTGATGTTTCGAATATCACTTTTATATTATTGCAAATGGAATTGCGTGGCTTATTGCTTGAACATAGCCCGCATTGCTATGTTCGTGCTATTAAGGAGGACGTTTTGTGAGTAAAACGCTAGTTGTTGTGGAATCACCGGCAAAAGCCAAAACAATAGAAAAATATTTAGGTAAAAATTATACCGTAAAGGCTTCTATGGGGCATTTACGAGATTTGCCTAAGAGTCAATTTGGAGTAGATCTTGAAAATGATTTTACACCGAAATATATTAATATCCGTGGCAAAGGCGATATTATTAAATCGTTAAAGACAGCAGCGAAAAATGCAGATAAAGTTTATCTCGCATCTGACCCGGATCGTGAAGGGGAAGCGATTGCTTGGCATTTAGCACATATATTAAATGTTGATGAGTACGAATCTTGTAGAATTGTATTTAACGAGATTACGAAGCCTGCGATACAAGAAGCTGTAAAAAAACCGCGTCCAATTAATCTAGACCGCGTCGATGCGCAACAAGCACGTCGTATGTTAGATCGAATTGTAGGTTATAAATTAAGCCCACTTTTATGGCGTAAAGTTCGTAAAGGGCTAAGTGCAGGGCGAGTGCAGTCAGTAACCGTAAAACTAATCTGCGATCGGGAAAAAGAAGTACAAAGCTTTGTGTCAGAAGAATATTGGTCAGTTGGAGTGAAACTAAGAGAAAAACCAAAATCGGCAATATTTGACGCGGAATTAGTGACGATTGATGGAAATAAACTTTCGATTGGCAATGAAGCAGAAGCAGAAAAGGTACGGGAAGATCTAGAAAAACAATCTTTTATCGTAAATGAAGTGAAAAAACGTCAACGCCAGCGTAAGCCAGCACCACCGTTTATCACGAGTAGTTTGCAACAAGATGCGTCACGTAAATTAGGTTTTACCTCTCGTAAAACCATGATGCTTGCCCAACAATTATATGAAGGTCTGGAATTGAGCAAAAAAGGACCTGTTGGATTGATTACTTATATGCGTACGGATTCGACTCGTGTATCTGAAATTGCGCAGAAAGAGGCAATTGATTACGTTAATGAAAAATTTGGCAGTAGTTACTTGCCAGAAAAACCACCTGTATATTCAACGAAAAAATCGCAAGATGCGCATGAAGCGATTCGTCCAACCAGTGTATTATTTACACCAGATAGTATCACGACGAGCCTATCTAAAGATCAGTTAAAACTTTATACGCTTATTTGGGAACGTTTTGTTGCGAGTCAAATGTCAGCGGCGATTTATGACACGTTGACTATTGCGATTCAAGCTGGTAAATATGGCATCAAAGCAACTGGTTCACAATTGAAATTCGCTGGTTTTACTGCTATATATATTGAAGGAAAAGATAAAAAAGAAAACGAGAAAGATGTAAGTTTACCAGAGCTTGAGGTTAATCAAGTGATAAACTTACAAAAAGTCTTACCGAAACAACATTTCACCGAACCACCACCAAGATACAATGAAGCTTCCCTTGTTAAAATTCTTGAAGAAAAAGGAATTGGTCGGCCAAGTACCTATTCGCCAATTATTGAAACGATTTTAGGCAGAGGTTATGTGGTTCGGGTAGAGAAAAATTTTGAACCAACAGAACTTGGTTTTGTTGTAGTTGATATGCTGAAAGAATATTTTGAAGATATTGTTGATGCGGAATTCTCTGCAAGTCTTGAAAATAAACTGGATGAAATTGCCGAAGGTAAAATCGAAAAAAATGAGCTGTTAAAGCAATTCTATGAACCGTTTGCTAAAACACTGGAACATGCTGAAGAGGAAATCGGGCATGTGGAACTTCCTGTAGAAGTTTCTGATGTTCCATGTGAGCACTGTGGTCGGCTGATGGTAGTAAAACAAGGGCGTTATGGCAAGTTTTTAGCATGCCCGGGCTTTCCTGAATGTAGAAATACAAAAGCATTATTAAAAGACACTGGAGCGCTCTGTGTAAAGTGTGGCGGTAATATCGTAGAGCGTCGCACAAAACGGGGTAAGAATTTCTATGGTTGTAAAAACTATCCGGATTGTGATTTTGTTACTTGGGATATGCCGATGAAAGAAACTTGCCCGACTTGCGGTGCGGCTATGCTAAAGCATAACTACAAAAATGGTCGGTTTCTTCTTTACTGTAGCAATGAAGTTTGTGAGACGAGAAAAGATAACCCGATTAATAAGGAATTAGATAAGTTAAAGAAGAGGGCAGAAACAAAAGCTGAAAATAGTGAAAGTGATGAAATTGCAACAAAAACCACAAAAGCAACGAAGCAAGTGAAAAAATCTGCGGTCAAATCGACAAAAAAAAGTACGGCAAAAAAGAAAACTACTACAAAAAAAACGGAGGAAAATTAGTGGCTAAAGTAATTGTTATTGGAGCAGGTCTTGCAGGCAGTGAAGCTGCTTGGCAAATCGCTCAAAAAGGTATTAACGTAGATTTATTTGAAATGCGGCCTAAAGTATCAACACCAGCACATCATAGTGAGAATTTTGCGGAATTGGTATGTAGTAATTCTCTTCGTGGCGCTGGTCTTGAAAATGCAGTAGGGTTAATGAAAGAAGAAATGCGCCAAATGAGTTCACTCATTATGGAAGCTGCAGATGCGACGAAAGTCCCAGCTGGTGGTGCTCTTGCTGTCGATCGTCAGGGTTTTAGTGAATATATTACAAAAAAAATTAGAAATCATGCATTGATTCGGATTATAAATGAAGAGGTGACTGAAATCCCACAGACGGATGATGTTGTTATTATAGCAAGTGGGCCCTTAACTTCACCGTTATTCTCTCAAGAAATTGCGAAATTAACAGGGCAAGAATATTTATATTTCTATGATGCGGCGGCACCAATTGTAGTGAAAGAATCTTTAAATATGGATAAAGCTTATAAAGCATCACGTTATGGTAAAGGTGATGATGACTATATTAACTGTCCAATGAATAAAGAAGAATATCTAGTGTTTTGGAATGAACTTGTGAATGCAGAGAAAACAGAAACGAAAGACTTCGAAAAAGCAATTTTCTTTGAAGGTTGTATGCCTGTCGAAGAAATGGCAAGCCGTGGTGTAGATACGCTCCGATACGGACCTTTAAAACCAGTTGGACTTGAACATCCGGTAACTGGTGAAAAACCATATGCGGTTGTGCAACTGCGCCAAGATAATTATGCGGCTAGTCTTTATAATATTGTAGGTTTTCAG
>JARBTT010000058.1 GCA_029240055.1 Anaerosinus sp. | reverse complement strand
AAAGAGAAAAATGCCATCATTACAGGCTGTGTCCGAACCAACGGAGAAAGCTGTGAAAAGACGGGTGATCCCAGTACCCGCTATCTAGCAACAGAATACGGTCAAGAAATGAGACTAGCACCAGGCGGTATCTACTTCACCGCAGGACGCAATGACCTGATACTCACCTTCGATGATGAAGAAGGTGTAAAAATCTCCAGTCACAAAGGAATCGTGATTGAGGCAAAAGAAGAAATAATTTTTGATTCCAAGCAAAAGGTTGCATTCAGCTCCCCTAACCAAATAAAAATGGCTACACCAACTGGCGGATTCTCTATGGAGAATGAGATACATTTTGCTGATATGAAGACTATCATCGAGTGTACGGATGAGACGGAACTTCCGCTTGTCGAGCAAAAGCTAATGCAGAATCAAGAAAGCAAGCTACATCTGACTATTGACCAAGAAAAAGATGAAGCCACTGCCTGCTGGTATTCATTTGTACCGCCAATAACAGATATGATGTATCTCATGCCCCAGATAGGAACCCCAGCCTGTACATACCGAACTAAAAGAGCAAATGAAGGAGCAGTTTTCTCCTTTAGCTTTCCGAAGAGCGTATTGCTTTAATGCCAGACATAGAATAGTCAGGTAAAGCGGTTGTAGGAACAAGGAAGTAATGTAAAATTTCTATAGGAGCAGTATCCGGATAATACTTGATATCTATAACTTTGTTCACCGTTTATCGATGATTTCGTGACTTTGGAATTTTACCAAGGTCTTTTTTTTTCTAAAAATTTTATTACTAATTATAATTTATTTGATTGCAAAAATTTGTAAAAGTGATAAAATGGATTTATATAGAAGTAGATAATTGAAGTTTATTAATAATAACTCTAAATAAGCTTTCGTTTATAGAAAAAGGAGTGAGCTGGTATATGAATAAAAAAATTAATCAGGAACCAGTAGTTATTGTTTTATTTGGTGCTTCTGGTGATTTATCGGCACGAAAAGTGATTCCAGCTTTATATAATTTACATATAGGTGGATTTTTACCGGAGGAGTATTCCATTGTTGGGGTGGCACGTAGTGAACTGAGTGATGTATTATTGCGCCAGCGCTTGCATGATGGAGTGAATAAATTTTCCAGAAGAGGCATAGCGGGCGAGCAGGAGTGGGCTTCTTTTGCCGAGCATGTGCATTATATTCAAGCGGATTATGATGATCCGGAACTTTATGAGCGTTTGATTAACATAGGGGATCCCGCTTGGGAAAAACCACCGAATATTATTTTTTATTTGGCGACACCACCGAATTTATTTACAGTGGTAATTGAGCAGTTGGGAAAAATACCAGTTTTGCGTGGTGATCTGCGGTATCGGATTGTAATCGAAAAACCTTTTGGTCATGATCTGGAATCGGCACGCGCATTAAATAAAGATTTACTGCAGGTCTTTGAAGAACAGCAAATTTATCGTATTGACCATTATTTGGGCAAAGAAACCGTACAAAATATATTAGCATTTCGTTTTGGTAATGCGATTTGGGAACCGCTTTGGAATCGTAATTTTATTGACCATGTGCAAATTACGGTTGCTGAGAAAATTGGAATCGGTCAGCGTGGTCGTTATTATGATTCGGCAGGGGCACTGCGTGATATGATTCAGAATCATCTGATGCAGCTCTTATGTCTGATTGCGATGGAAGCGCCGTCGGCGTTTACTGCTGATGAAATTCGCAATAAGAAAGTCGATGTGATGAATGCGATACGCTTAATTACTAAAGCGGAAGTTCCCGCTTATGCGGTGCGTGGACAATATGGGCAAGGCTCAGTCGATGGTAAGCAGGTACAAAGCTATCGTGAGGAAAAAGATGTGGGGAAAGCGTCAAATACAGAAACCTTTGCGGCTTTAAAACTATTCGTCGACAATTGGCGTTGGCAAGGGGTTCCGTTTTACTTACGTACTGGCAAGTGTATGCCAGGGCGTGTTTCGGAAATTTCGCTGCAATTTCGTCCAGTGCCACATCATCCATTTTCACATTTAAATACACAAGTGTTTCAGCCAAATCGTTTGGTGATTCAAATTGAACCAAATGAGGGTGTGGTGCTTCGGACCCAGGCAAAAGAGCCTGGACTAGGTATGCAGTTAAAACCGGTGGATATGATGTATTGTTATCAAGACGTGTTTCATCAACCGTCACCAGATGCGTATGAAACGTTGCTGGTCGATATTATGAGAAATGATCCGAGTTTGTTTATGCGAGCAGATCAGGTGGAAGCGGCTTGGACCGTGATTCAACCGATTCTTGATGTTTGGAGTGAAACGAAAGAGTTGAATTTCCCGAACTATCAAGCTGGGCAATGGGGACCGTCAGAAGCGGAAAATTTAGTAGCACGTGATCGGAAAACTTGGCTTTTACCAATTTCTTTTGAACCAAAACGAGGGAGTTGAAATAAAATGAAAAAAATTTATCAAGATATGAATGAAGTATGCGTAAAGACTGCAGAGTGGTTTGTTGCTGAAGCGAACAAGGCGATAGCAAAGCATGGTAAATTTACAGTCGCCCTTTCGGGTGGCTCAACACCACGTCAGCTGTTTACGGAGCTGGCCAAACCAGAGTGGCAAAAACAAATGGATTGGTCAAAAGTTATTGTCTTTTGGGGCGATGAACGATTCGTAGCACCGACTGATGCGCAAAGTAATCAAAAAATGGCACGTGAAACCTTGTTAAATCATGTGCCTATTATTGAAAAAAATATCATTCCCGTTCCATTTTTAGCAACTGCCGAGCTATCAGCAAAACAATACGAGGCTGAGCTTAAACAAATATTTGCTGATTTACCGAAATTTGATCTCATTTTATTGGGCTTAGGTGCCGATGGGCATACGGCTTCTCTTTTCCCGGGCTCGTTGGCATTGACGGAGGAAACCCGTTGGGTTTCCCCCGCGCAGTCCAAAGCAGGGGGACCAGAAAGGATTACGTTGACGTATCCAGTGATCAACAATGGAGCTTTGGTTTGCTTTTTAGTTACGGGGGCTGAAAAAGCGGTGATGGTAAAAGCGATATTAGAAGCTACACCCGGTAGCGAAGTTTATCCGGCACAGCGAATTCAGCCAACTTCAGGAAAAATTTTGTGGCTGCTAGATCGAGCGGCAGCAAGTGCATTAAAGAAATAGCAAACAGATTAGTGTGAAAACGGCAGAGGAGGAATAGTATGGCTAAGTTGTATGATATTGGGCTAATAGGTCTGGCTGTTATGGGACAAAATATTGTCTTAAATATGAGCAATCATGGTTTCCGTGTTGCGGTTTATAATCGGACAAGCAGTAAAACGGAGGAATTTAAAAAAACAATCGGAAATAATGTGAACATCGGTGCTGCGCATACGATTTCTGAATTTGTTCAGATGATTGAGAAACCACGGAAGATTATGCTGATGGTAAAGGCAGGCGACCCGGTGGATAAGATGATATCTGAACTTCTACCGTATTTGGACGATGAAGATATTATTATTGATGGAGGGAATTCATTCTTTCTTGATACAAAGCGGCGTTTTAAGGAACTAGCTGATAAAAATATTCGTTTTATCGGTATGGGCGTATCTGGTGGTGAGGAAGGTGCTTTACATGGTCCAAGCCTTATGCCAGGTGGTGACTTCTCTGCCTATCAAGAAGTGGCACCGATTTATCAAAAGATTGCAGCTAAGGTACCCGGGGGCGTTTGTTGTAACTATGTCGGAAAAGATGGTGCTGGGCATTATGTGAAAATGGTGCATAATGGCATCGAATATGGTGATATGCAACTGATTAGTGAAGCCTATTATATTATGAAAATGGTCTTGGGCTTAAAAGCGGTAGAGATGCATGATATTTTTGATAAATGGAATAAAGGCGAACTGAATTCTTATTTGATTGAAATTACGCGGGATATTTTATTGAAATACGATGAGGAAACAGGAGTACCATTGGTTGAAGTGATTCTCGACAAAGCGGGACAAAAAGGTACCGGGAAATGGACCTCACAAAGTGCTTTAGACCTAGGGGTACCAGTGCCTACGATTACTGAGGCGGTGTTTGCTCGTTGTATGTCTAGCTATAAGGTTGAAAGATTGGCCGCTGCAGAAATTCTTTATGGACCTAAACCTATATATGAGGGTGATCGTGAAACTTTAATTCAGGCAATTCATGATGCCTTATATGCTTCGAAAATTTGTTCCTATGCACAGGGTTTTACACTTTTAAAAGCGGCAAGTGTTGAATATAAATGGAATTTGAATTATGGTGATATGGCACTTTTATGGCGGGGCGGTTGCATTATTCGGGCGCAATTTTTAGATCGTATCAAAGATGCGTTTTCTGCCAATGTAGATTTGCCAAATCTCATGCTTGATCCATTTTTTAGAGATATATTAGCGAAGACGCAAGAGAATTGGCGGCTCGTTGTCAGCTTATGTAAACAACAAGGAATCCCAACGCCGGCGTTTAGTGCTTCGCTGGATTATTATGATAGTTATCGGCAGGCTGTGCTTTCTGCCAATATGATACAGGCGCAACGTGATTATTTTGGTGCGCATACCTATGAACGCGTTGATAAACCGGGCGTTTTTCATAGTCAATGGTTGCCTGACAGCGATGAAAAAAAAATTACTTTTGACAAATGAGTAAAAAATCGTTATACTATATCTACTGACTCTTTGGAAGCAAAGATAGGAAAACTAAATAGAGTCTGGCGACATAGCCAAGTGGTAAGGCAGAGGTCTGCAAAACCTCTATTCCCCAGTTCAAATCTGGGTGTCGCCTCCAATTCGTAAGGATAGCCCATAATCGAAAGATTATGGGCTTTATTGTGCTTTTTTATTATCTTATACAGTTAACAGATAACAAATAATGTGAATAATTGGTATGCTTATAATCCATTGGGATTATACTCTTGTATTTGCGAGCTGTTTTATGATGTGGTATAATAACAAAAAGTATGAAGATGTGACATAAAATAATACAAAATTTTGTGTGCGTGTTTGAGCGAAAAAGAACACGCTTTTTTCTGCACGTCTATAGTTTAATAATTGAATAAAGGATGATGAATCATATGAAAAAAATGTCTACGATGGAAATTATATCATTAGGCTTAATGCTATTTTCTATCTTTTTTGGTGCGGGCAATTTAATTTTTCCACCGGCACTTGGACAAGCAGCAGGTACAAATATCTTGCCAGCTATCGCAGGATTCTTGCTAACTGGTGTTGGTTTGCCATTACTTGGTGTACTAGCGATTGGTATCTCAGGGGGAGAATATGCGAAGTTAATCGCCAAACGCGTTCATCCGAAATTTGCATTAATGTTATTGGTTATATTAAATTTAACTGTTGGCCCGCTTTTTGCTGTGCCACGGACGGGAACTGTAGCATTTGAAGTCGGTATTCGTTCCTTTATTAGTCCAGATAGTGCTGTTGTGGGGCAATTTATTTACACATTGCTTTTCTTCGGCGCAACTTATTTACTTGCATTGAATCCAAGTAAAATAGCCGATCGGCTTGGTAAAATCCTCACGCCGATATTACTGTTGTTTTTAGGTATATTGTTGGCACAAGTTTTTTATGCACCACTCGGCGATCTACAGATGTCATTGCCTAATTATCAAACGACACCATTTGTTCAAGGCTTTAAAGAAGGCTATTTAACAATGGATTTACTAGCGTTTATTTCAATTGGCGCTATTGTTGTGAATTCGATTAAAGAAAAAAATATTACCAATCCAGTAGAGATTACGAAGTTATGTACGATTGCGGGGCTTATTTCTGCCTTCTTAATGAGTGCGATTTATATTTCGCTTGCTTATCTTGGTGCTACCAGTGTTGCGGCTTTCGGGCAGGCTGAAAATGGCGGAGTTATTTTAACTAATGTCGCAAGTGTGTACTTTGGTCAAATTGGCAATATTATTTTAGCGGTAATTATTACATTTGCCTGCTTAACGACAAGCTGTGGTTTGAGTTCCTCATGCGCAACGTTCTTTAGTGAACTCTCTAATGGAAGATTAAAGTACAAACCACTGTTATTTGTCATTAATTTGTTCAGTATGGTAGTTGGAAACTTTGGGTTAACAAAGCTAATTACTGTTTCTGTTCCATTTTTAGTTACACTATATCCAGTTGTTATTGTATTGGTTCTTTTGTCTTTATTGCATCGTCTTTTCCAAGGAAGAAAAACAGTGTATCAATATAGTTTATTTTTAACCTTACTCATTAGTATTTTCGGGGGATTGCAGGCTGCCAATATTCCGTTGCCGGCGATTAATCAATTTTTAGGCGACTATATTCCTCTCTATCAGGCAAACCTGGGGTGGTTTGTTCCCGCTATTTTGGGGGCAGTTATTGGTTATGTAGTTTCTTTAGTCCAGAGTGAAGAGAATGAACCTGAATGTGAAGTATAAATAGGACATACTAGAAGAGCTATTGCAAAATAAAAATGCAATAGCTCATTTTTTTGCAAAGCTGAATATACCTTTACAAAAGAGAACGTATATTCTATTATGTAAGTAATGAAAAATATTAGGGTGTGATAGGTGTGGAGAAACGAATCATGCATGTGGATATGGATGCTTTTTTTGCAGCCATAGAGCAAAGGGATCATGCAGAATATAGGAATAAGCCAGTCATCGTCGGGGGTCTTAGTAATCGTGGTGTGGTTTCGACGGCTTCTTATGAGGCGCGTCAGTTTGGCGTTTTTTCGGCAATGTCGATGGCGGAAGCGAGAAAACGTTGTCCAGATGGAATTTTTGTTTCGACGAATCACCACCATTATAGTGACGTATCACGGCAGATTTTTAACATCTTTGCAGATTTTGCTCCTAGTATTGAACCGCTATCTTTAGATGAAGCATTTATGGATGTTAGTGGTATGGAAAAGCTGGTACAAGATTGGCGTGAGTATGCATTAAAACTTAAAAAACGCGTCGAGAATGAAATAGGTTTAGTGGCTTCCGTAGGAATAGCTCCGAATAAGTTTTTAGCAAAACTGGCCTCCGATTTAGAAAAGCCAAACGGATTGGTGATCATTCAAAAAGAAAATGCTAAAAATCTAATCAAGGATTTGCCGATTCGTTCATTATGGGGTGTGGGCAAGAAGACAGCAGTGCAATTGCAAGCCCTGGGTTTTTACACAGTTGGACAAATTGCTACTGCGGAGCTTGGTTTTTTAGTGCAGCACTTTGGCAATTTGGCGTATCGCTTACTCGAACTTGCCAATGGTCGTGATGATCGAGAGGTCGAAACGGATCGTCTGACACAATCCATAGGGAATGAGATTACATTTGATCAAGATTTACTAAATCGAACGCAAGTAGAAAAAGAGCTCCTTGCTTTAGCGGAAAAGGTGGGCTGGCGCTTGCGAACAGAAGGGTATGCGGCAAGAACGATTACGATTAAAATCAGATTTGCCTCTTTTGCAACGATCACGCGTAGCCAAACTTTGCTGGAAGCGACCAATTTTGATGAGGATATCTATAGAACAGCCGTAAAATTATATAAAAAATGTGCGATCACCGAGAAAATTCGCTTGCTTGGGATTACTGGCAATCAGCTGTCGCTGAATGAACAATTTAATTTATTTGAAGAAGATGCCAAGAAAAAATCACTTTACGGAACCTTGGATCAACTGAAAGGACGCTTTGGTGAAAAAATTATTACGAAAGCAAAATTGCTAAATTCCAAGGATTAGTTAACATAACGAAAAAAGACCTTACAGTTGTAAGGTCTTACTAAAGGTTTAGCCCGTAATGTCGCTCCTCGTTATGTCTAAACCTGCAACCTAGCAGGTGGGCATCATAGTTGTGATTTTGCTATCCACTCAAGGTGGTTCAGCAGCTGCAAAACATCCGATTCCCTAATGAAAAAAGTAGGTTAGACATATTAAGGTTGGCGTGCACCTCAGGCGTCATCTCTATGGTAGTAATAATACCATAAATGAAAGCGGTATGCAAGTAGAGAGGGCGAGGTTTTTATCTCAAAATTTTGGTAAATGAAAAAGTTTACATAATATAACGTAAATTTAAATTATTTATAGTTCAAAGGGGATTATAGTAAAAAAGGTTTTTATTAGTGTTTGGCGAATTTAAATTAGTTGATAATTACGGGGCTTATATATAATATGCACGCATAAGGAGAAAGTTATGACAGATGAAGAAAAAAAAATAATTCATGCGATCTTAGTAAAACCTGGACAAGAACCAGAGATTTGTCAATTACCACTCAATGTGGATGAACAGATAGAAGTGATTTCAGATATTTTAGAAGGAAACATTGGCAGTACGGAGTTTTTTGATATCGGCAATGGTGCATCCCTTTGGATTTTAGTGAATGATTTTGCGGTACCATTGGGCTTAAAGCCAAATCGCCATCTACCGGGCAAAGATAAAGATGAGATTCTTTTTGGCAATGTGATTTTTATCGCGATTTACAATGAAAAGAGTGAATTTGAAGGCCCTGTCAATATGCCAGAGAATATTTGTAAGATGTTTATTGAGCAGATTAAAGCAAATTTTGAACAATGTAAAGGCGATGAAAAACCTCGTTCTCAAGATGAAGTTTATGTAGAATTTCCTGAAAGCGAAAACGAACGCAGTTTTAAATGGCATGAAATCGAAAAACCAGAACATGTTGATAAGTTTGTTCAAGCAGGTCGGGCAAAGCTAATTAAACATGATGAATATGAAGTGATCGAACTTAACGGTCGTTATTTTAAACAAGTAACTATTACAACAAAAAAGACACCATTGAATTAAATTCATAGAGTGTGTTTCAAAAAACACACCACCATAAAATTCAAGAGACTGTTATAAGATGTCCAAATGCTAGGCAGGGCGAGAACTCGAGCGAGGGCGTACGTGTAGTACGTCGAGCGAGGGCTCGCAGGTTGAGCAACGCAGATGGGTATTTTGTAACAGTCTCTCATAGTGTCTTTTTAAAGCGCAATAGTTTACAAAGTGCATATAACATTTGTGTAAAAACTCCAGCTTGATGTAGTAAATCTTTTCGGATTGCTTTTTCAGTTGGAGTTTTAATTTTTTGATCAGATAAATAAAGGGCGAGCAGACCACGGACAATTGTTTTAGTAAAAAAATTATGCGGGGTAAGTTCAGCTTGCCTGTAAGCTTCACGATAAAACAGTTGCAACCGAGTAACGGTTTCTACCTCATCTTTGTAGTAAAAGACAAAATTAAGGTCGCCATTATGAAGGTCTTCTG
Organism: Anaerosinus sp.; assembly: GCA_029240055.1. Classification (GTDB taxonomy): domain Bacteria; phylum Bacillota; class Negativicutes; order JARBTT01; family JARBTT01; genus JARBTT01. The sequence goes on along the minus strand of JARBTT010000058.1, from coordinate 4,048 downwards.
CTTGATCAATGAAATAATCCAGTTGTATATGTAATCCGCAAATCCACGGGAAGTAGGCAGTTTCAACCGCGGTAACTTCCGCCGGGGATAATTCTGGATTGTAGGCAATTGCCGTTAACATAAACATACCAAGGGTGGAACCAGTTGCTGCGGCAAATTCCCAATCAGTTAAGTATTCGGTGGTGTTATATTCTTTTAACCAGGCGAGCATTGCTGATTCTCGCACGGCAGGATCAATATGCTTATAGGTTTGCAGCTGACTATAAAGAGTTGCTAGTTTTAATATCACGGGTTTCACCAAGCCATAGCTAGGAATTTTTTTTACAATCGTCTGGCAAGTTGTAACGAGGTTGGCTAAGTAGGAACCGTCATCGCGAAAAGGGTACTGTGCATAATAATCTTTTTGTATTGCTTCTGGATCGAGCGCATCGGTCATCGCAAAGTGCAATTGACGAAAGGCGGCTTCATCAGTAACCGCTGCCCGGTCGCAAAGATTATCAAGATAATCGCTGATCGTTTGCAGGGCAACGATAAATTTTATAAAATCCTCGGTATCCACACCAGGATAAATGCTATAAAAGTTACCACCCTGACAATGAAATCGCTTGCCGGAGATACTTGCCAAAGCTTGTTTTTGCAACTCACCATGCATATTAGCTTGGGCATAGGATTGCCAGGCATTTACCTCTTGATTTACTAGAGGTAAAACCTTATTTAAAAATTGTCGAATCATTTTTATGCTTGCAGTGGTAGTATAAAAAATTGTTTTCATTTAAAAACCTCCGCAGTGTAAAAAAACATAATATATAATAAGATATTCAAAGCTTTATATATTTATGCTATAAAAATAACTTTCCAAACGATAAGACCATATAAACAATACCGGCGGCAATTAATGGACCAACCGTGATTCCTTTGAAGAAGAAAACACCGATCATGGTTCCGATAATTAAAGAGCTAACAACCTCGGGGGAGCTTTTTAATAATTGAATGCCAATGCCACCAGAAAAAGCAGCGAAAACACCAGCTAGTATAGCAATGATACCAATCGGCGTTTTAAAAGATTCTAACATAATCGGCAGTGTGATACGCCCAGTCGCAAGGGGAACAAGAAGTGCTAAGGTAAGTAGCGTAATGCCTAGATTTAACCCGTGGGCTTCAATCGTAGGAAACCAAGTATCTAAACCCAATAGTTTCATTACTAATAAAGCGCCTGTTGCATAAGCTACGGACATATTATGCCCGAGAAAACTAATTGCGAAAATCGCAAGTAAGGTGATATAAATACCATTCATTTTGTCGCGTCCTTCCAAGTGTTATCATAAGAGAAATTAACTCAATGGTAAAAAACTCATCTTAATGAAAGCCGTTAAGAAGTAAATTTACCATAAAATAGTTAGCTAGAGATATTCACTATAAATAATACACAGTTTACACTAAATAAGCCAAAAAATAAATACTTAACAAACAAAGAAGATCGCTTGTTATTGGTAAATGAAGTATAAAAAGTAGTCACATATTTAACAATACTAATCATAAACGTGATTTGCTTACATATAAAATACGTTGGTATACTTATCTTTATATGTAGAAGCCCAAGAAAACGGAATAAAAAATTTACAAGACAAATTCTTTTTCAAAGATTATAATATTATTGTGATGATTGTTGTTAGTATAATAATACTTACAAAGACTTTATTAGAATTTAAAGGAGTATATTTACATGGAAAATGTTTATCGTGTAGCGATCCATTATAATGAGAATAACGGTTATATTGAATATGCAATTGATGCAAAGACTGCTAAGGTTGTACTAGACTCAGAAGAGAAAAGGGCAACAGTAGAAGCGTATTTAGCGGAGGATCATGAAATAAATGTGCCACACGAAACCTTGATGGATTTTTCCAACCAACTTGTAAAACCATTAAGTAGTTTAGAAGACTTAAAATTATCCCTTACAAGATTATGGGGGATTACTGGGGTATATGTTGATTGGAGTAGACCAGTTAATGTATAAGTTAAAAAGATCTGTTCATATGAACGGATCTTTTTTAGTTATATAAGAAAATAGGGCAAGTTGTTCACATAGAGATTAACTTATCCACATTTTTATCCACAAAACCCATGTTCTTGTGGATAAAAATGTGCAAATCCAAAGAAATCATAGGGGGAAAACAAACAGACTGTGCATAAATATGGGGATAGGTGTGGAAAAATAGAAATATAGTTTACAATTTGCTAAATTTTAAATTTGTTAGCTGCTATAATAAAAATATATTGAAAGCGAACGATCTCATATGACTATTTATCTAGTTACATAATAATAACTTATCCACATTTTTATCCACAAATTTGATAAATGTGTTGATAAGTAGGTGGAAAAGTTGTATTTATGTTAGTAAAATAAAAAAAAATGTGAATAAATCAGTAAATCCTTGTGGAAAAGCAAAATTATTTATTATTTATGGTTTTGATTATTGTTCACTTGGTAACGGTAATCAGTCCTGATGAGAAAGAAAAAAATAACCATCAAAATATTTATTGACAATACATTAAGGTAGTGGTATTATAATATTTGTTGGTTGTGCGAAACGATTAACAAACATGACTCTGTAGCTCAGCTGGATAGAGTGTTTGACTACGAATCAAAAGGTCGCAGGTTCGACTCCTGCCAGGGTCACCATTTAGAAATTTAAAGCTTTACGGCTTACCGTAAAGCTTTTTTTGTCGTTTAACCACTGGAATATTCTAGCGAATCATGAATAGTATAATATGCAATTTAGTTGATCGCAGGGAGGTTTTTTAATCATGGCTTCAAGACCGATTGATATTATAGTGATTAATGATACCAATTCAACTTTAAAATTTGGATATGCAATTGCACTACGTGGCAAAGTACCGTATGTGAGCTTGGGAGATGACACTTTAGTAGCGAACGGAGGTCGATGTACAGTTCATGCAGAAGAAAAGGATTTCGTAGATGACTTCGGATTACAAGGTTCATTTTCATTTTTATTTCAAGACTATTCAGAACGTGTATTTAATTTTGCCTATAATTACCCAATGGAAATTTGTCAAACCTATGCACGGGTATCTGGCCCAACAGGCTATAATTACAACACGAATATCAATCATTTATCAGCAAATAGCGCAGTTTATACAATTACTTTGCAAAAACTTGAATAAGTATGATTTAAATTTAAAATCTAGCTATCTCAAATTGATATAGCTAGATTTTTTTTATTGGAAAAATAGGACTATAGGTATATAATTATGTTAAAATTAGTTAATTTTTCATAGAATATAGTATTTTTAAAATTTTCGAAAAAATAAGTGGAGAGGTGTTTGTTTTGAGAATCGAACATGTTGCTTTATACACGAACAATTTAGAGGAAATGAAAAATTTTTATACGAAATATTTTAATGGTATAGCAAATAAAAAGTACAAAAACACGAAGAAAGGCTTTGAATCCTATTTTATTTTTTTTGAAACTGGTTCAAGACTAGAGCTTATGCACCAGAAGGGAATCTGCGATACTAAAACTGAGTGTGATAACCTAGGGACTGGCTTTGTACATATGGCTTTTTCCGTGGGCAGCAAGGAAAAGGTAGATGAACTCACCGCGACCTTAGTAGCCGTCGGCTGCATAAAAGCAAGCGATCCCCGTACAACCGGCGATGGATACTACGAAAGCTCCATTTTCGATCCGGATGGGAATTTGGTGGAGATAACGGTGTAGGGATGTGGTTATTGCCGTCTATTGCGAGGGCAGAGAACGCAAGGATGGCATGATAGACAGCTTTTAAAACGTGCCTCTGATCGTTTGGTAGCAGTTAAAAAATCTTGATATATTAAAGCAAAAAATAAATGTGTAAGTTCTTTTCGTTTTTTATACGAATGTAGAACTTACACATTTTTATGAAACATACTATTGGTAATTCTGCTTGGTATAATTACTGACTAAGGAATGTTGAGAATTGGAGCTATTATAAATGAGGGGAAAATAAATTGTCTGATGATTCATTTTGCTTTGACGGAATCATTTGC
>JARBTT010000057.1 GCA_029240055.1 Anaerosinus sp. | reverse complement strand
AAATTAGAGCGTTTTTGGTATTTATAGGGTTTAAAATGGAGTATTGCAAGTAATTATTTTGTAATGCTCCATTTTAATTTAAAAAGTTCATTTTTACATAATTTTTTAGTTTTTTTGTTGGATAAATTGCATAAACTACGTTTAAGATAGAATCACATATAAGAAAAATTTTCTAATTTCATAAATAGATAGTATAATAGAAATAAAGTTGATTTTGGGGTCGGAGGTAGCAGGATTGGCAGCAATATTAGATGGAGCAGAACCATTCATATTATCTGGAGATAAACGAGGCGTTTTATTGGTGCATGGGTTTACTGGAACGCCAGCGGAAATGTTTTTGCTAGGAAAGCACCTAAACGAACAAGGGTATACGGTACTTGCTCCGAGATTGTGTGGACACGGGACAAACCTCGAGGAAATGGCAAACACAGATTGGGAAAATTGGTATCATTCAGTCTGTGATGGCTATCATTTGCTAAAAAATATTTGCGATGAAGTAGACGTTGTTGGGCTATCAATGGGGGGCATCCTTTCCCTAAAGCTTGCAATGGAGTACGAAGTAAATACGGTAGTGACACTCAGTGCGCCGATCCATGTAGCCAATCGAGGGGTTGAGCTATTACCACCAATCGAAGAATGTACTGGTAAGTATGTACCAAAAAAACGACGTAAATTTACCGATGTCGCACAGCAGTATTGCATTACCTATGATCGCACTCCCATTGTCTGTGTGCATCATTTGCTCAATGTGATTAAATCAGTTTCAGCAGACTTAAGAAATTTAAAAAATCAAGTATTAATCGTGCAAAGTACAAACGATCATACTGTAGTCGCAGATAGCGCAACGTTTATTTATGATCATGTTGGTAGTAAAAAGAAAGAACTCTTTTGGTTAAATCAATCAGGACATTTGGTCACCTTAGATGTGGAAAAAGAAAAGGTATTTGAAAAAATAGTAAACTTTCTTAAAGAATCAGTAAAATAGAATCAAGGGTAATGGAGGAAGTTCTTATGTTAAAAGAAAAAATCTTAGACTATATGCGCAATGAGGCGTATAAACCTTTGACGGCGGAAGATTTAGCGGAAGGTTTAGAGCTGACTGGTGATGACCTAAAAGAGTTTTGGGGTCTCTTGGACGAGCTCGAGCAAAATGCTGACATTATTAAAACGCGTCATGATAAATATGGCACACCAGAACGAATGAACTTGGTCGTAGGTAGAATGAGTATGACCAGCAAAGGGTTTGGCTTTGTTATCCCCGAAGTTCGTCAAACACCAGAGGAAAGTGATGTGTTTATTCCAATCGCCCTCATGTTAAGTGCGATGAATAACGATCGGGTTGTTGCTAGAGTGAATCGTATGGGCGGTACGGGAAAAACACGTGAAGGTGAAATCATTCGCGTTGTTAAACGGGCCAATACGAAAATCGTTGGTACCTTTGAAAACAGTAAAAGCTTTGGCTTTGTTGTACCAGATGATACAAAAATCGCCCAAGATATTTTTATTAGTAGAGATAACTTTCTAGGTGCAAAAATCGGGGCAAAAGTAGTGGTGGAGATTACAAAATGGCCAGAACCACGTCGCAATGCCGAGGGAAAGATCATCGAAGTTCTCGGTTATGTGGGCGATCCAGGTCTTGATATATTATCCGTCATCAAAAAACATGATTTACCGATGGAATTTCCTGCGGCAGTAGAAGATGCGGCCAATCACACACCAACGGTGATTAGTCCAGCGGAAATTGAAGGTAGACATGATTTACGCGATTTTAAAATCGTGACCATTGATGGTGATGATGCGAAGGATTTAGATGATGGTGTTTATGTAGAAAAACGTGCAAACAATACCTTCTTCCTCAGCGTGCATATTGCCGATGTTAGTTATTATGTGCGCGAAAATATGCCACTTGATGAAGAAGCATATGCCCGCGGCACCAGTATCTACTTAGTAGACCGTGTACTGCCGATGTTGCCGCCACGTCTCTCTAATGGCATTTGTAGCTTAAATGAAGGCGAAGATCGCCTAGCAATGTCGATTGAGATGGAAATCGACGCAAACGGTAAAGTTACTAGACATGAAATTTTTCCAAGTGTAATCAAAGTATATCGTCGTTTGACGTACAATATCGTACGGAAGATACTCGTAGATAAAGAAGAAGATCTTCGTAAAGATAATGAAGATATCCTAGAAGAGCTAGAAGATATGGAAGCGCTTTGCCACGTTCTTAGAAAACGTCGCATGAATCGCGGTGCGATTGATTTTGACTTCCCAGAAATAAAAGTAAAATTAGATAGTGAAGGCAAACCAATAAAATTAGTTAAACGCGTTCGTTCTTTGTCCGAGTCGATTATCGAAGAATGTATGCTCGTTGCCAACGAAACAGTAGCGGAGCATATGTCAAAACTAAAAGTGCCATTTATCTATCGGGTGCATGAAGAGCCAGATGCCGCTAAGTTAGAAAAATTGAATGCACTCTTAGCGACCTTTGGACAACATGTGATCAAAAAACAAGACGAGGACATCGATCCCGCTTTATTGCAAAAAGTATTAAAAGAAGTAGCTGGTCGCCCCGAAGAGCGGATTATCAGTACGGTCATGTTACGTTCCTTAAAACAGGCACGTTACGAAGCGCAAAACCTCGGTCACTTTGGCCTTGCGGCAGAGTTCTACACCCATTTTACTTCACCAATTCGTCGTTATCCTGACTTAATCGTTCATCGTTTATTACGTGAAACCTTTAAAACAGGAACAATCCCGCAAAAACGCCAAGATAAATTCAAAACGATTCTACCGCAAATTGCGGTGCATACCTCGGCGCGTGAACGTTTGGCTGCGGAAGCTGAACGCGAAACCGTGGATATGAAGAAAATTGAATACATGGCACAATTTATTGGGGAAGAATTTGATGGGACTATCAATGGGGTTACCGCTTTCGGTATTTTCATTGAACTTGAAAATGGTGTAGAAGGCTTAGTCCGTGTATCGAGTATGGAAGATGACTACTATCAATATGTGGAAGAGCAATATGCACTGATCGGTGAACGGACGAAAAAAGTGTATCGTCTCGGTGAACCAGCGCGCGTTATCCTAACACAAGCTAATGTTGAAACGCGCACGATTGATTTCATCTTAGCGGATAATGGAACCTATATCCCAATGCCGATCGTTCAAAAGCCAAAATTTGTGTTCAAAGAAAACCAAGAAAAAACAACGGATAAGAAACCAAAATCGAAGGCTACGGAAAAACAGCAAGGTGACAAATACTATAATAAATTTAAAAATAAATCGAAGTCTAAGAAAAAAACGGTACAGGCAAAGCCAGTAAAATCTAAAACAAAAACAAAGCATAAAAACAAAGTATAAGATATCAAAAGCAGATAAGCTGCATAAAAATCAGCAAGTCGGCAAAAGGCGAATCTATAGGCAGCCTTAACTCGAAGACCGCAATGAAGGCTAAACTCCCTGCGGTCAAACAGAAAGCCTTCAAAACTGCGTGGTAGAATGATTTGTCTATGTGTTGCCTTTGTTGAACAATTTTTATACAGCTTATCTGCTTGTCGCTATAGTCTAAAATCTAAAATCCCTCTGGTCTAAACAGTATCGCAAAACTGCGATACTGTTTGACGGTGAAAATACATATTTGTTATAATGAACGTAGAGTTAGGTGCAATGCACCACTGAGGTGAAAAAAATGGGAAAAGCAAATGAAGGCATAAAGATTGCATCGGAAAATCGCAAAGCAAGACATGATTATCATATTCATGAAGCTTTTGAAACAGGCATGGTATTGACCGGAACAGAAGTAAAATCGCTGAGAGCCGGTAAAGCAAACTTAAAAGATAGTTACGCAAACATCAGAGAAGGCGAAGTATATTTATATAACATGCATATCAGTCCTTATGAAGAAGGCAATCAATTTAACCACGAGCCACTTCGTCCGCGTAAGTTGTTGATGCATAAATCGGAAATCGTTAAACTGTTTAGTCAAACTCGGGAAAAAGGGTTTACGCTAATACCGCTGAAGATATATTTCAAACATGGTATGGCGAAACTAGAACTTGGGTTAGCCAGTGGGAAGAAAAACTATGACAAGCGTCAAGATTTAGCTGATCGCGATGCAAAACGTGAAGTTGATCGTGCGTTGAAAGACAGACAACGTGACTATTAAAAAATGCTAGAATGACAGTATCAACCAATTGTATTTTGATACTCTTTGTGTTATACTATCAGTTACGGTACAGAAAAATGATACCGTCAACTACTTTAATCGGGGGCGTAATGGTTTCGACGGGGGTAGGTGTAGCATAGGTAGCGAGTCGGGGGTTCATCAACCCGTTAGTAAGGTGAAACTTTTATTTAAATATAAAAGCAAACAACGAATACGCTTTAGCAGCTTAATGCTAACCTCTTTCTGACCTAATCCTGCGGGGTTGGAAAAGAGGTCAATTAGCGGGATACCTGATAGCCAATTCTCGGAGGCTTGACTGGGAAATATATCGAGATAGTATCCGCGAAGCCTGCTTGTGGGCGTCAACGATGTGAATTTCAAAGCACAAGAAGCACTCGGAGAACCCTATGAGACAATGCTTTCGGACAGGAGTTCGATTCTCCTCGCCTCCACCAATTAAATACTGAAATAAATTGAACCCGCGAATTTCGCGGGTTTTTTGCTGTGCTTTTTTTGTAGGTATCTGTTACTTAATGCATAATGTGACTTAAACATAAGTTTGCCATAATGGCAAACTCATGTTTAAGATAGACAGTAGTACCATGCCCGCTTTTAGTTCATGACAGATGGAAAATAGAGTCTTGTGGCTGTTTTTTTACAAGAATCATTGCCGTCTCCCGATTCGTTTTATTCATTGAATACGAGAAATAGTTAAAATCATTCGTCCATAATTTTACTTTGTGTGGGTTTTGGTGGGGGGCGATCACCTCCACCATTCAAATACTTAACCATTGAACTTTAATTGCAAATAAATGAAAAAATGTAATATATTAGAAGGACATTATTGCGATATAGCGAATGTAAAGAGTTAAGTTGATTTTTTCGTTATGATACGTGCTAGGATGATTGCTCCTTGGCGTAACGTAAATAATGGATTACTATAAATTGGGCTTAGAAGGGATGAAACACCGAACATGTCCTCATTTTTTATTCAGGGATCTATTTCAATTGTAATCATAAGTTGACAAATCATGATTTCAGAAGGAGTGATCACCATTGTCATGGAAAAAAGTTTTAGCAGCGAGTCTAATTGCTGCCGCATTGTCATCAGGAGTACAGGCGTCACCGTCTGATTGGGTTTCGCCCAATGTACCGCTGTCGAGTCCACTTTACGGCTATATTGAAAAATTCGATGGTTTAGGATATCTCACGTCTATGACAACAGGAACTAAGCCCTATACTCGGATGCAGATGGCTAAATGGGTGACCGAAATTCAGGCCGAGTCTTCAAAGCGTCCACTGCCAGAGTATCTTTTAGGCATCAAGAAAGAAATGGAGCGTGACCTACAGTCGGAGTTAAAGGTGTTGACCGGAGACAAAGCGGACGTTTCTTTGTCATTAAAAGAAGTTCGTTTAGAGGCGGCCTCCTATACCGGCGATTCGTTGCGGTACAGAGCAAATGCCAATAGTGGTCCTATGGCCGGGTATCAACCTCTTAATGTCAATAATAACGGTTACCGGTATGGAAGTCATGGAAATTTGATAACATCGGTCTGGCTTGCCGGCAAGGTTAATGAAAATACGGTAGTGGCTGTGGAGCCGCGTATGAGTTATGATCCTGACCAACATGCCGATGCCGATTTGATTTCCGGATATGCTAAGACAAGAATCAATGGTACGGCGATTCAAGTTGGCAAGGATCCGATTTTTTGGGGACACAGTGAAACCGGGTCGTTGATTCTGGGCAATAATATGGAAGCATTGACGTCGATTAAATTTTCTAATCTGGAACCGTATACTACCCGAGGCTTTCTTCGTTTTTTAGGAGAAATGAACTTTACTGGCCTATACAGTGAGTTGGAAAACGACAGAACCCGGTTAACTTCCAACGAAGTGGACAAGCCTTCCTTTGTCGCTCTGCGCGCTGACTTTACACCAAAGCGAAATGTTACATTAGGACTATCCTTTGCATCCATGGTGGGTGGAAAGGCAGAGAGCTGAGCCAGGGTGATTATTGGGATTGGCTGCTGGGAAGCAATGCAGATGCCGCACAGGACAAGTGGAATACGATCGCCGGTCTTGACTTCAAAGTACGAATGCCGCAGTGGGGCGGCGTACAAGTTTATGGCGAATTATACGGTGAGGATCAGTCTAATTATATGCCGTCAAAACCAGCCGAACGGGGTGGCGTTTATATCCCGCGCTTGAGTAAGGATGGTTCATGGGATATGCGGTTGGAATATGCTCATACAAGTAATTCTTGGTATATACATCAGCTTTATACCAACGGATACGTTTATAAGGGGAATATCATCGGTGATCCGATGGGGCATGATGCCAATCAGTTTTTTGTAAAAGTAGGTCATTACTTGGATAAGAACACTCAACTTTCGCTGAATGCCAACCGAGTTACGATGGAGCAAAGTATGCCTGTCGAGCAAGTGATCAACTCCTACTGGTTAGGGTATCAGACTCAGCTCCGGGAGGGAGTATTTCTTGATGGCTCCTTGGGAATCGCTAGGGTAAGCAATGCCAATTTTACTAATGGGCATGACGATACCGATCACTTTGTTAGCGTGACTTTGCGTAGGATGTATTGATCTTTTCGGGTATATAATGAAACACATCCTACAAATGAGTCAAGTGACGATTTTATAACTCATTAAATGGGCGGATAATATCTTGACGAATATACCAATTTATGCTATTATGAATTTATAAAATTACTGTTTAGGCAATGAAGCCTCTCCTGTTTAAAGGGGAGGCTTTTTGTTTTTTGTCTTAATAGAAAAGGAATAAATTTTATGCAACAAGATATTAATTTAGCACTTTGTTATGATAAAAATACAATATATATAGTTGGTAATGCTAAAACACAACAGAGTAATCCCATTACTGTTCAATATGGACAATTTTTTATCGGTTTTGTTATTAATAAAGAAAATGGCGTGATTATTGATTGCGATGTCTCATCGACCATCAATACAACAGCTAAATTTATTCGTAGCTTGCTTATCGGTAAAAACATGAGGGATAATTCAGAAGTAATTAAGCAAGAACTTGAAAGTCGTTATTTTGCATCATCACAGAAGGCGATTTTAGTAGCCTATAAAGATGCTCAAAAAAAGTTTATCTGCTTTAAAAAAGGCGGACAAATAGAGTTATCGTAGTAAGTTTAAATAATATGATAAATTTTCTATTCTGTTATAGAATGTTTCTGTATTGTGATGAATACCATATATCGTATGATTGTTATGTAGTTTATGCTGCTTTGTTCACACATATGTTTGCTTATAAACAAGCGTAGAAGTAAATGAAATCCAGCAAGATAAGCTCTCCTAAGAGGGGTCTGTCTTGCTGGATTTTTATTATTTACGACAGATTAATTTATTTTACTATTAAATTTAGGGAGTGATAAGATGACGAAATTGTGGAATTTAAAAAAGTAACGAAAAAGAAGGAGGAACTTGTACTGTGAAAATTACTGAATTTAAAATTGGTAAAGTAAGTATTCCCCTCAAAAAAACGTTTAAAACGGCTTTACGGCAGGTGAATTCGGCGGAGGATATTATCATCAAGGTAATTACTGATACAGATGAAGTTGGCTATGGCAATGCACCTCCGACAGCAGTCATCACCGGTGACAGTCAGGACTCGGTAATAGCCGCCATTCGTGATACCATTGGGCCAAAACTAATTAACATGGATGTGGAAAATATCGAAACAATTATGTCGAATCTTGATGAATCCATGCTACATAATAATTCGGCTAAAGCAGCAGTTGACATTGCAATTTATGATCTATTTGGTAAATTGCACGGAATTCCATTGTATAAGTTGTTTGGTGGATACCGCAGCGTGATGACAACAGATTTGACCATCAGCGTAAATGCTCCAGAAGAAATGGTGCGAGATTCTTTGGAGGCATTAGCAGAAGGGTATACAGAATTGAAACTCAAAGTCGGGACAGATGCCGACCTGGATATCAAACGAGTAAAAGCCATTCGTGAAGCTGTGGGATATGATATTAAAATTCGTCTTGATGCCAACCAAGGCTGGAGTCCGAAAGAGGCGGTCCGAACTATTCGCAAATTTGAAAATATGGGACTTGATATTGAATTAATTGAACAACCAGTAAAAGCCCATGACTTTGAAGGACTAAAATATGTAACCGATAACGTGGAAACCAATATTATGGCAGACGAATCGGCCTTCGGACCTTATGAAGTATTCCAACTTCTATCCATGAGAGCTTGCGATCTGATAAACATTAAACTAATGAAAGCCGGTGGACTCCATAATGCTATTAAAATTGCGAGTATGGCCGAGACCATGGGAGTGCAGTGTATGATGGGATGCATGCTTGAGAGTAAGATAGGAATTACAGCAGCAGCCAGTATCGCTGCCGGGAAAAAAATAATCACTAAAACAGATTTGGATGCGGCCGTATTGTTAGCATCAGATCCAATAGTGGGTGGCGTAAGTTTTTGTAGAAATCAGATTCTTATGCCCGAAACTCCTGGTTTAGGAATTACAGATATAGAAGGATGGCAAGAAATAGATATAAAAAATTATAAATAGAAAGGGTGAAATAATTGTATGGAAACTGCTGGATTTAATATTTGGTGGGGATTATTGGGGCTATTGCCACTTGGGGTTTATGTAATTCTTGTTTTTCGTGATATGGACCCCCTACCGGTTACAGTTTTATGCGTCATTATAGGTGCTATTCTTACAAGTCAAAGCTTAGTGTCATTTGCTACTGTTATGGCTAATGCTATGGGATCATTTTTGGCATTAGTCGGTTTGATTATTATGTTAGGGCGCGGTCTAGGAGAAGTACTGACAGAGACAAAAGTTAGTCATGCGCTGGTACATAAAATTATCTATAGTATCGGTGTTGATACTGAAAATAAAGCGATGTTTGGTATGATGATAGCCTGTCTTGTTGTAGTAGGGCTGCTCGGCACCATGGCTGGAGGAAATGCTATCTTGGCGCCGATTATATTACCAATTGCCGCAGCAGCTGGCTTGACGCGTAGCACTGTTGGGGTGCTATTTCAAGCCTGTGGCGAAGAAGCACTTATTTTGGGACCGTTTACGCCACCGGTGATTGCTTTACTTGGCTTAACACACACCAATTATGGTGAAATGCTACTAAAAGTTGCTTTGCCAATTGCAGCTGTAACGTTAGTTACTACTTGGATTGTAGTACATCGTATTCAGAAAAAAACGAAAGGCAAAAATGATTATGATATCCCAGAAAATGTTGATAAATTCATACCCACTCATAGGGAAAATTGGACAAGTGTACTTTTTATAGTTACGTTTATTGCTGCTGTAGTATATGGTATTGTGATGAAAGCTGGTACGGCTTATGTTATTGTCGTTATGCTTAGTTTATCGCTAATTACCGGCTTAGCTGGTGGATTAAATATTGATAGAATTTTTAAATTAATTATTAAAGGAATGGCCGGAAATGTAGGATTATTCATTTTATTTCTTTTCCTTGAGCCATTTATGAATTTTATTGAGCAGGCTGGAGGATTTAAAGCACTAGGGCTGATTTTACAACCATTTGTTAATATGGGTGGTAAACCTTTTGTAGCAATTATTGGCGGATTGACTGGTGCATTTGGATTAACAGGTGCTACCGTCGCAGTAATGAAGATGCTAAATGATATGTTTGGCACATTGGTAACGCAATATGGTGTATCAATGGCTGCATGGTCTGTTGGCTTAGTGGTAGCTACTCGCGTTGCGAATTTTGTATACCCAGGTTCTAATATGTTTAGTTCGATGGGATTTGCCGAATCAAAAGATATTAAGTCCATGATTAAAAATGGTGTTATTGTTGCAGCAATGCAAATTGTATTTCTTATTATCTACGCCAATTTATTTTCTTAAAACAAGAAATTTATTTAGATACAGAATTGGCAAGTTGAAATAGGAGTAGTAGTTTGTAATATAAATGAAGGCTTCTTACCGAGCGTACAACTGATTGGCGTTATCTGAAGTCGACAGAGGTTTATCAAAAAATAAAAGTTCAATAGAAAAAAATAAGAACCTTTAATTAATTGAATAAATTATAGCATGGGTATAACCAAGTCGATTAACGAATCACTGAGTTCAATCGTTGAACTTAAATATATTATATGAAGGGGAATTTATAATGATAAAAGTGGTAGTAGAAAAAATGGTAGCCTCATTAATGTTTATGTGTTTTATGATTGTCTGTCTGTTTACGCTGGTTTTACCTAATGTAGCAAGTGCTGCAGGAACAATTTCTGAAAAATGGTTGAGCCAGCAGGTTACAACTATACCGATTGAAAAAGGTGTAAAGTATGCCATTTATGTAAAACCTTTAGGAGATGATGGAAAGGGCGTAATCCTCAATTCCCACAAGATGGCTTCAGCAAGCTTGATTAAAATCCCTATCATGATTGAAGCATTTAACCAAAAAAATCAGGGGAAACTGGATTTTAACGAACCAGTAGTTATTAAACACTCACAAGCGGTAGAAGGAGGTTCTGTCTATAATCTTCCTGATGGCACCATTCTTACGATCGGACAAATTCTTGATTTAATGATTGTCCAAAGTGATAATACCGCTGCTAACATCTTAATTGACAAACTAAAAATGGAAAATGTCAATGCTATGATTAAAAGCTTAGGGTGCAAAGAGACGGTCTTGCAAAGAAAAATGATGGATTTTGAAGCTGTCAAACAAGGTCGGCAGAATTATACTTCGGTAAATGATATAGCAAATATATTGGGTAAACTATATTCATCACAATGCCTTGATCCTGAAAGTGATAAGGCTATGCTTGATATTATGCTAAGGCAAGAAGACAATACGGTAATTCCTGCTCAACTGCCACATGATTTGAAGATAGCGCACAAAACAGGAGAGTTAGACGGTATGTATTATGATTGCGGTATTGTCTACGGTCATAGTCATGACTATATTCTCTGTATTATGGCTGAAAATGTAAAAGATGAACCGCATGTTTTATATGATATGTCATCTTTGTCGATTGCAATCTATGACCAGATTGGTCGGTAAGATATAAAATAAAGTGCGACAACTAATAGAAATGAAGATCACAGAGCTAAACTTGGGGTAGAATGAAGTTGGCATGCACTATTCAGCGGTTTAAAATTGCTTTTGAAATTATGTGGAAAACAGCAAAATCCTATTTGCAAGTAATAGAGGGAACCGATGCAGTATAGCCCTTGACACTTTTTAATGTATGATTGGTTCCTCGTGGAATTAGCCTATTTCTTAATGATTTAACAGTTATCCCCTTAACGTTATGATAGTCTATCAATACTCTGCATCATAGAAAAATTCCCTAAAAATATCGAGTAAAGCGTGTAAGCACCCCCGAACATATAATACATTGACTTGAGAGGGGTGAATTGTCAAATGGAAAGATGGATGGAAGAATACCACAATAAGCCGCCTGAATGCTATAAGAGATGCATTGACTCTTTTAATGTTGAACACCGTATATATGAAGTATGTTGCTACCATATGGTTCGCGTCTGTCCTCGCTGCGGCTCCGAGCATGAGTATTATCATCGCCGTTGTCCGCACTGCGGTTTGGAAATCTTCGAGTTGATGAAGGTGGAACATCCTGAAGGATTCATGCCTGGGTGCAAGCATGAGATGATGGAATGTAAAAATGAAATTGATACACAACTGCTTCCTTCAACAACAAGCCAAAAGGGGGCTTCTGTCAGGGACTTTTTTTTCAAAGATACATCATTTAATTTCGAAACGTTGCGTGCAGCTGGATTCGCGGTTGACAACGGCGCCGATATCAACGAAGTGTACTTGACCGCTGCTGCAATCCCGGAGGGGGATGAAGAAGCATGGATGCGGGAGTGGAAAGCCACCGCAGACCGTATTTATGAACGCGGTAAATATTCCTTCGTACATGGAGACAAGATTAACGCACGGGAGGCGCTCTTGCGTGCTTCGGCCTACTATCGCAGCGCTGAATTTTACCGTCGCAAGGATCCACTAAACGATCCGCACGTTCCTGAACTGTTCGGTCTTTCTCGCGAGGCTTTTGTGAAGGCGGGCAAACTGCTGGATGGCCCCTTTGAGGAAATTTCCATACCTTACGGCAAAGGCAAGCTCCCCGGATACTTGCTCCTCGTGGACGACAGCGGAAAACCCCGGCCGACCCTCATCTATACCAATGGATTCGACTCGACGACTGAGGAAGGCTACTACGTTATTGGCGCAGCCGCTTTGCGGCGCGGTTTCAACGTGATCATGTATGACGGCCCCGGTACGGGTCGCATGATTCGCGAGAGGAATGTGCCCTACCGTCCGGACTGGGAAGCAGTGCTCGGTCCTGTCATGGATTACGCTGAGACACGTCCTGAGGTCGATAAGTCCCAAATTGTGCTATTTGGGTATAGTTTGGGCGGATATCTGTGCGCTCGGACAGCGGCCTTTGATCATCGTCCGGCAGCCATCGTGCTTGACGACGGTATGACGAGCTTTTTCGCGACGTATCCTCCGCTTCCCGAATTCCTCGTCGAGTGGATTAAAGCCGGACACGATGAGCAGGCGATACCGGTACTTGAATGGATCAAGAAGCACGACACCTACTCTCGTTGGGCACTGCAGAATGGTGTGTGGGTGTTTGGCACTTCGAACGAACCGGAATATATCCGTAAGAGCGAGCAGTTTACCATCACCACCGAAGACATGCACAAGATCAAGTCCCCCGCTTTAATTCTTCAGGGAGAGAACGACCTTGTGTTCAAGGGTCAGGCAAGCAAGCTTGCGTCCGAACTAAAAGCTCCGCACAAGCATGTCGTGATGCGGAACTCTGATGGTGCAGGCGAGCACTGCCATATGGGCGCAATGCGTCTGCTTCATCAGACCATCTTCGACTGGCTCCACACGACCCTGGGCTCACAGTACAAGAAATAGATGAAGCTGCTCATCAGTTTATAGTTGCTTCTGAAGTTAGGTGGAAAACAGCGAGATCCTATTTGCAGGTAATAGAAGGAAACGATGCGGCATCGCCTAGAAGTGTAATTCGTCATTATCATGAAATTGGATTAATTAATGAAGAACAAACAGAAACGATCATAACAATGGCAGATGATAGATACTTAACTGACGCATTAGCAGAAAAAATGGCAGCGAGAATTCGTTTATACGATG
>JARBTT010000253.1 GCA_029240055.1 Anaerosinus sp. | reverse complement strand
TATTAACACTTGATATTGCATCAAATCTTTACGATTTTCTTTTGCATACTTAATACAATCAAGTAAAGCATCATCAAATTTTTGATATTGTGCATCATCCACTAAATTCAAAGGTTCTTCACCCTTAAGTTTAATTACATTTTTCAATGTACTCACAGCAACATCATACGTGTTTTGGTCTTTCACCAATGTCTGCTGAGCATTAGCCAATTGTACTTCTGTACTGAGTACATCAGATTTTGCAATGCTGCCTGCGGCATATAATGCTTGTACATTATTTAAATGCTCTTGATAGTTTGCCACTGTTTCAGTATCAACGGCAACTACTTTTTGCGCTTCAAGAATAGCATAATAATCTGAGATTGTTGATAGCTCTGTAGTTTCTTTTGTCCGAGCAAGATTTAAATCTTTTGCCGTAATTTCATCTTTCGCTTTATCAATCGTAAGTTCATTTTTACCACCAGTGTAAAGTGGCATACTCATGGATATTCCATTTCTATTCGTACGAGAAAATCCATCATTGTTTACATCTGAGATGCCAAAACTACTACTTACAGTTAGTGAAGGCCGTTGCGCTCCCTTAGCGCCATCTAATGCTACATCCGCTGTTTCTTTATCTTTTTGGGCAATTTTAATATCATAATTATTGCTAAGTGCCATATCGACCGCTTGATCTAGCGATAAATCTGCACAAGACCCAACCGTCGCATTAAATAATAAACAACCTGTCATGATTGCCATCATTTTATTTAAACATTCCTTTTTCATCTAGCGCACACTCCTTTGCTCTTTCTACAATAGATTGACTACTCCATTGTAAAGTCGATTTCTTTGAAAACATTTTGTTTATGCAAGGTTTTATCTGGTAACACCCAAAGCCCTCAATTCAACAATTTATTCTACAATGATTGCTAACATTACTTATTTTACACTGTAAATGCCAAATAGAAAACTGAAAATATAAAGGTATCTGACTTATTTTTGTTGAATTATGAAAAACAAACGCAAAAAGTAATATAATAAACATGCACGATTCAAAGTAAAGGTAGGTTTACAAAAACAATGTTAGATAAAGCACTCCAACTCTTAAAACGTTTCTACGGCTACGATGAATTTCGCCCGGGACAAAAAGAAATCATCACTAGCTTACTCGAAGGCAATGATACCGTTGCAATTATGCCAACGGGTGCTGGTAAATCCATTTGCTTTCAAATTCCCGCCCTGCTCTTTCCAGGCATTACACTGGTTATTTCACCGCTCATCTCTTTGATGAAAGACCAAGTAGATGCCTTAGTCAATCAGGGCATTCCCTCCACGTATATCAATAGCTCTCTCTCGGCAGCGGAACTAAGCCGCCGCCTTTATGATATCGGTGACAATCGTTATAAGCTCATCTATGTTGCGCCAGAACGTTTATCTACAGATACGTTTCAGGCTATCTTAGCAAAAACTACAATCAGCATGATCGCAATTGATGAAGCACATTGTTTATCTCAATGGGGTCATGATTTTAGACCAAGTTACCAAGCAATCTATCCCTTCATCAATTCACTGCCAAAGCGACCACTGATTGGCGTTTTTACCGCCACAGCAACGCCCGAGGTAAAAAGTGATATCATTACCTCACGCAGACCAAGCGGGTATTATCTATGCTTCTACCCGTAAAGAAGTAGACTCCTTATATGAAACACTCGTAAACAAAGGCTATCAAGCAGGTCGCTATCACGCAGGCCTACGCGATGATGAACGCTCGAATGAACAAGAACGTTTTCTGTATGATAATATTCAAGTCATGGTCGCTACCAATGCTTTTGGTATGGGAATCGATAAATCAAACGTCCGCTATGTGATTCATTATAACATGCCAAGGAATATGGAAGCCTATTATCAAGAAGCTGGTCGCAGTGGTCGTGATGGCGAACCTGGTGAATGTATCCTTCTATTTAGTTCCCAAGATATCATGCTGCAAAAATTCTTAATTGACAAATCGGTAGAAAATCCCGAACGCAAGCAGCATGAACTCGGCAAATTGCAATCGATCGTCGATTACTGCCATACCCCAAACTGTCTCCGTCAATATATCATTCAATATTTTGGTGAAACCAACACGACTGAAAATTGCGCGAACTGTATCAACTGCAAAGATGATAGCGAACTCGTCGATATCACGATTGATGCCCAAAAAGTCTTTTCCTGTGTCTATCGCCTGCGCGAGCGCTTTGGTGTAACAATGATTGCGGATGTTCTCAAAGGTTCTAAAAATAAAAAAGTATTACAATTTGAATTTGATCAATTGCCAACCTATGGTCTGTTTTCTAATCGTAGGGTCGATGATATTAAAGCACTGATCCAAAGACTTACCGCCACGCAGTATTTAACACTAACGGAAAGTGAATATCCTGTGGTTCAATTAACCGAAACAGCTTTTGCGGTACTAAAAAACGAAGCAACTGTATGGCAAAAAATAGTCAAAACCCATAAGGCTGAAGCTGACGATGACGTTTTTAGTGCTTTACGCAAACTACGCAAAAGTCTTGCTGATCAAGAAAGTATTCCACCTTATCTGATCTTTGCCGACAGTACACTACGCGACATGTCCGCACATTTACCAACTACAATATCGCAAATGCGCCAAATAAAAGGGGTTGGTGAAGTCAAACTAGATAAATATGGCGAGAAATTTTTAGCTGCATTAAAAGACTATGCCCCAGCCTCACCAAGTTCTTTGACACCTCCTGTAGATGTCCCCATAAAAAAATCAGATAAAACACCGACACACTTAATAACATTACAAATGTTTAACGATGGTTTTTCCTTAGACGAAATTGCCAAAACACGTGATTTAAAACCATTAACGATTCAAAATCATCTCGTTAAAGCTGGCGAAGAAGGGCATGCCGTGGACTGGAATCGTCTGATTCCAGCCGAGCAAGAAGAACAAATTATCGCTGTCATCCATGAGCTTGGCACGTCTTTGCTGCGACCGATCAAAGAAGCACTCCCAGAGGAAATCGGTTATGATACCATCAAAGCAGTGATTGCCAAACATTTTACGAAATAATGCAAGCATAAACAAATCCCCCCAGTCATAGATTATTATTCTATAACTGGGGGGATTTTTGCAATGTCCGTTTTTAGTGGTTCAGTTCATGCTAAATCGCCCTGTTTTTATTACCGTATCCGCAACCACCCTGTAACATACAGTGTGTCTTCTCATAAACTCAAAACCATTAGATTTACTGACCTCATTTTGAGATCTTTATATTGTACCTCCCCCACAACAGAAAGAAAAATTTATGACTTGACTTTTTTCAAAACGCCCCAACAAAACCCAATGAATGGGTTTTGTTCACCATATATTACGCCGGAGGTGTTTAAAACGTCCTGAGCAACTCATCCAGTTTATCTTTGCTATACCCATTTTTAAGATGATCTTGGATTCCTTTGAATAAAGACCTGTTACTTTTTTATATTTTACATTTTGTTGCAATATCAGTGTTGTTTCTAAGTTATTTTATGAAAACACTCTATATATTATCATTCTATGTTCTCTGTTTCTTTAGCTTCCATACGTTCAATAAAAGTTACAAATTTTTCTTTAGAATCAATATGCATTAGTTTTTCCCTAAAGCGCTGGCTTATTAAAAGAATAGCCAACCGCCCCAACATTTCTACATGCAGATTATGATTGTCCTCCGGCGCCGCAATCATAAAGAATATTTTAGCAGGCATTTCATCTTTAGCGTTAAAGTCAATACCTTCTTTGACAATTAAAGCACTTATTCCCGGAAATTTAACAGCTTTTGATTTAGCATGCGGAATAGCAACCCCTTCTGCAATTGCTGTAGACCCTAATTGTTCACGTTCTATAATAGATTTTTTAAAATCGTCTGCATCAAGCAAGCATCCTTTCTTTTTCAAAAGTTCTACTAAATGCTCAATGGCTTCTGCTTTGTTTTTAATTGGACTATCCAATTCAATGCTTTCTACACTTAAATAATCTGTTACATACATTATCTATTCCCCCATCAGCTACTTTTATTTTATTTTTTTAAGATGCCAAATAAATGCTGCATAATCCCCCTTGATTATTGGTGAAACCATGCCTGCAAATAGTTCTTTACTCCCATCTGATCCATCAATATTCAAATTGGCAGAAACTGTGTCTGGCACATTAAGTCCTACATACATAAGTTCATCACCACCATATATGATACCAGTCATCCTATCTTGGTATTGTCCTTTTGGATCAAGACCTATAGTACGCAGGCTAGTTAAATTAGGATTAGGCTCAGCACACTGACGGAAAAAGCTGACTACCGCTTCGCTTTTATCTTTAGCCACAAATGTCCAAGCAATTTCGTTTCCTTCAAAAGGACTCTTCAAGCGATAAAAGTCCCCAAATTGAATAATTTTGCGAATTTCCTTATAAAAAGCAACTTGAGCTTTAACTTGGCTTTTTTCTTCATCACTAAGTTTCGTTAAATCAAGCTCATAACCATAATTTCCTCCCATAGCAGAAATACCACGTGTAGCAAACGGAGTAACACGATGTACCTGATGATTTGGAACAGCAGAAACGTGACATCCCATAGCAATATTAGGATAAACCAAGGAAGTACCATACTGGATTTTAAGCCGTTCCATAGCATCAGTATCATCACTAGTCCAGGCTTGCGGCATATAAGAAAGAATACCTGGATCAAAACGTCCACCACTACCAGAGCAGCTTTCAAACAAAACATCGGGGAAATGTG
>JARBTT010000252.1 GCA_029240055.1 Anaerosinus sp. | reverse complement strand
CCGACGGAAAAGAAGTTGTAACTACGATTCAAAGCATATTAGATAGCTTGATTCCCGGTCTTGTACCTTTATTATTAACGTTTGCTTGCATGTATCTATTAAAGAAAAACGTGAATCCTCTAGTAATCATCTTCGGTTTATTCGCAGTTGGTATTGTAGGCTATGCTTGCGGTCTATTAGCATAATCTATAAGGATAACAAAAGGAGCACGATTTCATTTGGAAATCGTGCTCCTTTTTACTGTGCTAGTCTACACGAAAGGCAAATGCATCATCAACAACTGATAATATAACACTATCACCTTCGGTAACTTCACCTTTGATAATCTTTTTACTAAGTTCCGTTTCTACCACACGACTTAGCAATCTTCTAAGTGGTCTTGCTCCATAAGCAGCATCATAGCCTTGCTCGGCAAGTAAACTTAAAACTTCATCATTCCATTTTAAATTAATTTTAACTTGGCGTTCTAATCGTTTGTTCAATGAAGTCAATAAAATGCCAGCGATTGCTTTTACCTGTTCTTTTGCCAATCCTTTGAAGACAATAATATCGTCTAGACGGTTTAAGAATTCTGGTCTGAAATAGCCTTTTAATATATCAAGTACAGCTTTTTCAGCTTCAGTAAAATCTTTTTGTAATATTTCATGCGAACCTAAATTAGAAGTCATAATGATCACTGTATTTTTGAAATTTACGGTTCTACCTTTACTGTCAGTTAAATGTCCATCATCCAATATTTGCAGTAGAACATTAAATACATCCGTATGTGCCTTTTCAATTTCATCAAGCAAGATGACACTGTAAGGACGACGACGTACAGCTTCTGTTAATTGTCCGCCTTCATCATAACCAACATAGCCTGGAGGTGCACCGATCAAACGTGCTACAGAATGTTTTTCCATATACTCACTCATATCTAAGCGAATAATATTTCTCTCATCATCAAACAAACATTCCGCCAATGCTTTAGCAAGCTCTGTTTTACCTACGCCAGTTGGCCCGAGAAATATAAAAGAACCAATTGGACGATTCGGATCTTTGATCCCTGCTCTTGCCCTAATAATTGCTTCACTCACTACACGCACCGCTTCCTCTTGACCAACGACACGCTCGTGTAAAATATCTTGTAAATGAACCAATTTTTCACGTTCACCAGTCAGCATTTTTGTGACTGGTATGCCTGTCCAACGACTAACTACCTTGGCGATATCTTCTTCACCAACTTCTTCTTTGAGCAATTGGTTATCCTTTTTATTTTGCCCTAGCGCTTGCTCCTCTGTTTGTAATTGTTTCTCTAGCTCTGGCATTTTGCCATATTTCAATTCTGATAAACGATTCAGATCATAAGCACGTTCTGCTGCTTCCATTTCACTTTTTACTGCATCTAGTTCTTTTTTGATAGCCCGCACGCGCAAAATAGCCTGTTTTTCACCTTCCCATTTTGCTTTTAAACTGTCAGCTTCCGCTTGGAGCCCCTCTTTTTCTGTTATGATACTAGCCAGCTTTTCTTTCGAAGCAGCATCACTTTCTTTCTTTAACGCTTGCTCTTCAATTTCAAGCTGCATAATTCTTCTAAGTACATCATCCAGTTGACTTGGCATGGATTCTATTTCAGTACGAAGTTTTGCTGCGGCTTCATCCACTAAATCAATTGCCTTATCTGGCAAAAAACGATCCGAAATATATCGATCCGATAATATAGCTGCCGACACCAAAGCCGTATCACGAATTCTTACCCCGTGATGCACTTCATAACGTTCCTTCAATCCGCGTAAAATAGAAATCGTATCTTCTACAGTTGGCTGCCCAACAAATACTGGCTGGAAACGTCGTTCTAATGCTGTATCTTTTTCAATGTATTTGCGATACTCATTTAACGTCGTCGCTCCGATGCAACGAAGTTCGCCACGCGCTAGCATCGGCTTTAAAATATTACCAGCATCCATAGCACCTTCAGCCGCCCCTGCACCAACAACAGTATGCAGCTCATCAATAAAGAGTAATATCTTACCTTCGGATTTTGCTATTTCGTTCAGAACTGATTTCAAACGTTCTTCAAATTCACCTCTGAATTTAGAACCAGCGACCATCGAACCCAAATCTAAGGAATACAGCGTTTTATTTTTTAAAGACTCTGGAACGTCACCGGCAACGATTCTTCTTGCCAAACCTTCAACAATTGCAGTTTTACCGACACCAGGCTCCCCAATTAACACCGGATTATTTTTGGTTCGTCTTGATAAAATCTCAATAGATCGTCTAATTTCATCATCACGGCCAATAACTGGATCCAGTTTACCTTTTTTAGCTTGCTCAGTTAAATCACGACCATATTTTTCTAAAGCTTTATAGCCTTCTTCGGGATTATCACTTGTTACATTTTCTTTACGATGTGTTTTAATCGTTGATTTAATTTTACTTTTATTTAAGCCAAATTCTTTACATACATCGACGACATCGCTATCGCCATCTTCGACTACCGCAAGCAATAAATGCTCTGTACTAATATAGTCATCCTTCATGTCCGTTGCTGTTTTTTCCGCTAAAGCAAGCACACGAAACATCGCCGTATTCATACGAATGCCTAAATTTTCTCCACGTACACTTGGTTGTTTTTTTAGCAATTGCTCTAGTCTAGCCTTTAACATATTGACATCGACATTGCACTCACTATAAATAGTATATAATAGCCCTTCACTTTCCTTGGTCAATGCAAGTAAAAGATGGCAACTTGTAATCTCTTGATGATAATAAAGTGCCGCCATTTGCTGTGTATCTTGCAATACCGCCATGACCCTTTGTGTATATTTTTCTTGTCCCATACAAAAACCTCCCTACCCACATTTAGACTTTTTTATTATTTTACAAGTAACAAGAAATTATTACTAATTCGCTTTGATTTTTATTATACAACAAAAGGTCAAAAAGTCAAATATTATTTAAAAGGAAGAGAGAACTCCATTTAGCATCAGAAAAACCGCATTCTCTTCGTATGCAAAAAAAAACAAATGTTGTGGTCTTAATTTTCATCAAGACACAACATTTATTATCGAACCCAGTTTTATCATGCTAAAACATATCGTTCCAATCCATCGGCTACCCCATCTTGATGAACCGTAGCGACCACATAATTTGCACATTGCTTGACTTCATCACT
>JARBTT010000056.1 GCA_029240055.1 Anaerosinus sp. | reverse complement strand
ATCGTGTCCAAAGCAATGATTCTAACGATACATTCAATTTATAGATAGTGAAATTGTTGTCGGGGCATCTTACTAAATTTGAAAAACTTAAGGAACAAATGACAAATCTTGATCGTTTAAATCTGGTGAGCGAAATGGCAGCAGGCGTAGCGCATGAGATAAGAAATCCAATGACAGTGATAAAAGGCTATCTACAATTTCTTGGTAAAAGCGTTCCAGATAGTATCAGGGAACAGTTTTGTATTGTTTTAAGTGAATTAGGGCGAATTGAGTCGCTTATTACTGATTTTCTTTCTCTAGCTGGTAATAAAATAGTAGAGAATAAAGAGCAAAACTTAAATGCTATTATAGAAGGAATTATTCCATTAATAATGGCGGATGCAACGGAGCGAGGTATTGAGTTGAGAATCAATTTAGCTGAAGAGTTACCCTGTCTTATGTTAAATGCAAAGGAAATTAAACAATTACTTTTAAACTTGACAAGAAATGGAATTGAGGCTATGGGGCAACGCGGAACATTAATTATTGAAAGTATCATTGAGAGTGATACGATTTCATTATGTGTTGAAGATTCTGGTTGTGGGATTCGCAAAGAAAATCAGGAAAAAATATTTGATCCTTTTTTCACAACGAAAGATGATGGTACGGGGTTAGGACTATCCGTTTGTGCAGGAATTGTGCGGCGCAATAATGGAGTGATAAAGGTGCAATCGAAGCAAGGTAGAGGGACTCGATTCACAATTACTTTTAATGCAGTATGTGTAAAATAATTCGGAATCGTGTCCAAAGCAATGATTCTAACGATACATTCAATTTATAGATAGTGAAATTGTTGTCGGGGCATCTTACTAAATTAAGAAGACGCAATGAAAAAGGGAATGCTCAATAATAGCTTAGTATAGAGAAATAAAAAGGGCAGAAGATACTAACTTTTAAAAGATTAAAGAAAACTATATGCAATAATAGAAAAAAAGTGTAGAATTTAAATATAGATTTTTTAGTGAAAAATATGGAAGTAAGATAAAAAAAGCTGTGATTACTATGGTGTGGGGAAATATGGATGATGAAACAATCTGAACTTTTATAGTAGGAGTGAAGAATATGAAAGCCTTCAAAAGAATCTTGGCATTATTGGTATTTTGTTTGTTGTTGTCGCCGATGCAAGTTGGATTGTGTTCTAGCATAGTAACCCAGCTAGAGAGTTTTAGTGAACTAGAGGCGTTGTTGACGAAACTAGATAGTCTTAGTAATAGCGTGGATGCAGAGATTACCGAGAAAACAGATTTAACAAAAGTGGCAAAAACTTCAGTTGCAGCTGTGGAGGACTCTAGTGAAGACGTTAGCGATTTGAGTCAGTTAAGCCAATTAAAACAATTAGCACAACTGAAAACGCAGTTATCAACGTTGAAATCACAATTGGCCAGTGTAAAATCAAAGCTAGGAACAACAAAGAGTTCTTTGAGCACGACGGATAAGTCGTTAAGCGGACTAACTGATGACCTCAAAACAAAGATTCTCAAAGCTACATTACAAAGTGATTCGTTGGGATTTGCCGCATTGAGTGCGTTGCTTAAAATAGTTTAGAGCAAAATTTTAGACTTTTGACATGGTTGTCAGAAGGCTCTGCTTTTTCGTTAAACAATGCTAAGAATAAATCATATGTCTATATACAGGAATTTATAGCAGTGATAAAATAAGGTATCAGTTTAAAGTGAGGTATGCGGGCAGTGACGAATGAAGAATTTCAGAAGCTGGTATTAGAAAAATTAAGCGGAATAGAATCGAAATTTGATAATTTAGAATCAGAAGTTAGTGGTTTAAAATCAAAGATTGGTGGAGTAGAAACAAGATTTGATGGTTTAGAAGAACAAGTCAAAGAAAATACTGATATTATTAAGGCAGTTCGTCATAATCAAGAATTTGGTATAGCCAAGTTAGAAGCATTAGTATTAAATACAGCTAGTAAAGAATCTATTGTAAAACTTGATGCAAAGTTTGGTGTACTTAACGATAGATTATTCCAACAAGAAGCGGATTTGAAAATTTTAAAAGCAGTTAAATAATATAGAGATCTATGAGGTATTGGCTGAGGCTGATATCTTTATTTTTTTATTTGATAATATAGAAATAATCACAAGTTTGAATATTTTTGAATTAGCTTGGAGCTTTTGCATATGGAATGATAAGGAGCATTATTGTTTGACAGCTAAATTAGGGGCCTTATCATATTAAAATAAAAAAACAAACAGTAAAAATGATTTTTATGATTTTTACTGTTTGTTTTTTTTCTTTGTATCCCAAAAAATAATATCGAGGAAAGCTTTAATTTTAGCTTTATCATTTTCACTTAGTGGCGTACCGTTAAAAAAAACTTCTGGCTGTTCTAGAAGTTTGAATATATCATTATGAGTTTTATAGTTTTGATTGGGTAGGTTTATTTGGACGGTATTGTTATTTAATAAATAATCAACTGTAACTTTAAAGAAATTAGCTAGGAGTAAAAGAGTTGCATTATCTGGTTCGCGTTTTCCTATTTCATAATGAGCATAGGTGCCCCTCGGAATGCCTAAAATATCTGCTAATTTCTGTTGTGTTAAGCTTTTGTCTTTTCTTAATTTTTTTAGCATTTGACCTAACAAAGCTCATCACAACCTTTCTTGTAATTTATTATATAGGTAGCGGTTTGCTACTAAAATGCTTTGTAGCAATAAGATACAATTTGACCTGTAAAACATTGACATAGTAGCGTAACGCTACTATAATTAATTGTGATTATTTAGTAGAAAATAATAAATATAGTAAAACCATGTCGATAATTTTCCTTTGAGTAGTTTAAAATTAAATTAGTTAAAAGTACTAACAATTGATAGTTAAATAAGTTAAGGAAGTGATAAAATCGTGGAAAAAATAAATATTGATTTACATAATGTTATTCCTGGAATGATTACAGCAGAACCGGTTTTATCTAATGACAAGCAAATTATCTTGCAAAGCGATACAGAGATAACGAGTCATCTAATTAACTTGCTTTGTAAGTGGGGCGTTAATTATCTCTGTATAAGACAAGTTAATAAAAAATATAAACGAAATGATGATCGTAATACTTATTTGATTTACAATGAACAGAATGAAGAGGGAGCAAAGTTCCTAACGAAGTATCGCAAGATATCAAGCAAAAGTAATAGTCTTTTTGAATATTTGCGCAATAATGATTATTTACCTTATGATGTCTTTTATGATTTAGCTTATGATGATTTGTATCAGCTTATCAGCGAAAAAAATATTTTATCATATTTATATAAGGTAAAGCCACCGCTAGATTATACCTACCTCCATGCGATTAATGTTGGTATTATAGCAGGTCTGGTTGGTCGATGGAGTGGCTGCGAAGAAGAAACTGTAAAAATGCTGATTTTAGCAGGATTAATGCATGATATTGGCAAAGTGAAAATCCCGCAGACGATTTTGGAAAGCATAAACCCATTAAGTGGCCATGAACGAAGCTTGATAGAACTTCATCCCGTATATGGTTATCATATGGTCAAAAATATTAATAATATCGCACCCGAGATACAATGTGCTATCTTACAGCATCATGAACGTGACAATGGCTGTGGCTATCCGAGAGGTCTTTATAGTAATGGAATTCACTATTTTGCTAAAATTGTTGCGGTTGCGGATGTGTATGATGCGATGACATCCAATCGCATTTATAAGGATAGTGTCACTCCTTTTGATGCGCTAGAGGTACTTGTTAATGATATGTTTACGCAATTCAGTGGTGAGTATTGTAAAATATTTATTCGCCATGCGATCAGTGTTTTGACCAATTCGACTGTTTTATTAAGTGATAAGACACAAGCTGAAGTACTGCATTTTGGTTGTTTTATGTCGACTAAACCAGTGGTGAAAAAAATAGATGGAACTCTACTTGATTTAAACCGAACAGATGCTGTTTCTATTGTTGAAGTTGTAAAATTTGCGTAAATATTGAATGAAAATCAAACAGTTTATTTAATGTTACTAAGAATAGTTGGTTTTATTGCCTTCTAAAGTATTTACTTGGAGGGCTTTGTGTATGAAAAATTTATTTGATAAGTGGTCTGAATTTCGTAAATAGAGGTATCGCCATCAAAGATGGCACGTATACAAAACCCTGTATCTTAAGTCATACTTGCTTTGGCTCGGCTTATTGTAAAGATAATATGCTGATTCCCTTTATTCGAGTCCATTTTAGACAAAATCATTGTGGCTGCTTTTTACCTCAGCCTATAAGTTATACAGCTAGCGTGATTCCTCCTGTTCGTGAATAATTTCAATCGAGATGGCTATTTATAGCAATGATTTTAATAAAGTTATTTTTTATATTTAAGAAACGATAAAAAGCGCTGGTGGAAAGTGAATAAAGGATTCCCTGTGGTTCTGACGAAGTCCTTTAATATCAAATATTGATCGTCGGGGGGAGCTCTGATGAGAATTTTGATGAAATGGGGAATTTAAAAATATGAAAGTTGCAATAATTTCACCAATTGCGTGGAGGACACCACCGCGGCACTATGGCCCTTGGGAAAGAGTAGTTTCATTATTGGCAGAAGGTCTGGTTAAAGAGAATATTGATGTGACACTTTATGCTACTGGTGATTCAATAACGAACGCTAAGCTTAGAAGTGTATGTAAAGCACCTTATGAAGAAGACAGAGAATTGGATGCCAAGGTTTGGGAATCATTACATATATCCGAGATAATGGAGCAAGCAAATGAATTTGATATAATCCATAATAATTATGATTTTTTACCTCTAACTTATAGTGGGTTAATAAAAACTCCTGTTTTAACAACGATACATGGGTTTTCTTCAGCTAAGATTTTACCTGTCTATAAAAAATATAATAAAAAAACACAGTATGTTTCAATCAGTAATGCTGATAGAAATAGTGAACTTGATTATATAAGGACTGTGTACCATGGTATAGATATAGAAAAATTTACATTAAATAAACAACGTGGCAATTATTTGGTTTATTTCGGAAGAATACATAGGGATAAGGGAACTTTTGAGGCAATACAAGTTGCTAAAAAGGCAAAAATGAAACTAATGATTGCGGGTATTGTTCAGGATCAGGTTTATTATAAGAATTGTGTAGAGCCGTATCTGAATGAAGATATTTGCTATATTGGATCAGTGGGACCTGAGGAGAGAAACAAAGTTTTAGGTAATGCATATGCCTTATTACATCCAATTAATTTCAATGAACCGTTTGGTCTTAGTATCGTTGAAGCAATGGCGTGCGGAACGCCTGTCATTGCTTTTAATAAAGGTTCTATGCCTGAACTAATTCAGGAGGGCATTAACGGGTTTATGGTATCAAATATAGCGGAAATGACTGAAAAAATTAAAGATATCATTAATATTTCCCGGGAAGATTGCCGCAAAACGGTTGAATGTAGATTTACACAGGAAAAAATGGTAAAAGAATATATTGAAGTCTATAAAGAAATATTACAAAATTCATAGACTAAAAAATATTACCTTATATTTATAAAAAAATATAAGGTAATATTTTTTTTGTCCAATTAGAATATACAATTGTTTGTTCAAGGAAAACGATTATTTGACGCAAAGCCTTATTTGTAGTATAATAAATTATAAATTGTTAGACCTACTGATGATTAGCGACAATACTATATTGTGTTTTAACCACCACGGGATAAGTTACTGGGTGTGCAACTATCACATTCGCCGGTTCGTGCCGAATATCCAAGCGTAGGGGGTTTTTTTTTATGGGGAAAAATAGATTTGAGACCAACCTGAAAGGTCATAATAATGAATATAAAGAACTTTTTCTAAGAAATCCTAAGAATCCTATTTTATCAGCCAAGGATTGGCCTTATCCAGCGAATGCAGTATTCAATCCGGCAGCGACAATGTTTCATGGTAAAGTTTTATTGCTTGCTCGCGTAGAGGATCGGCGGGGTTTTTCTCACTTTACTAAAGCAATTAGTGACGATGGAATTGGTAATTGGCAGATTGATAGAGTGCCGACGTTGGAACCAGATCCGAAGAATTATCCAGAGGAACAGTGGGGAATTGAAGATCCTAGGATTACGTGGCTAGCGGAGTTAGATAAGTGGGCGATAACTTATACTGCCTATTCTCGTGGTGGTCCGCTTGTGGCTATGGTACTGACGAATGACTTTATAAATTTTGAGAGATTCGGACCGCTTATGCCACCGGAAGATAAGGATGCTGCACTTTTTCCACGCAAGATAAATGGGAAATGGGCGCTTATTCATAGACCAATTACCGCAAACTATGTACCTGGTGCACACATATGGTTGTCAGCTTCCGATGACTTCGCCCATTGGGGTGATCGCCAAGTGTTAATGCACGCCCGGCGTGGTGGCTGGTGGGATGGTGGGAAAATTGGTCTCGCAGCACCACCGATTGAAACAGCGGAAGGCTGGATACTTTTTTATCACGGAGTGAGGCAGACTGCCTCGGGTTCAATTTATCGACTGGGCCTGGCACTATTAGATTTGGAAAATCCTACAAAAGTATTACACCGAAGTGACGAATGGGTTTTTGGTCCAACTGAATGGTATGAAAGGGAAGGGGACGTTGATGACGTAGTCTTTCCGAGTGGTTGGGTTTTAGATGCTAAAACGGGAGTGCTGAAAATGTACTATGGTGGGGCAGATTCGTGTATTGCTTTGGCTACTGCCAATGTCGGCGATTTGCTGGAATATATTAAAAAGTGTCCGGAACCATTGGATCAGGCACTTTATTAGTCGAAATTGATGGCTTGCATAAGATATAAAAATCGTAATAGATCATAAGGAAATTTGAAGAAAGTAAGAGGATGAAATGCAGTTGATAAAACAATTGCAATCTTCACGAGGCAAATATGAGACTATATCATTTTACTACAGAGGAAAAATTGGAACAAATAATAGAAAAGGGCTGTATAGACCTTTCAAGTGAAGGCGTGGTATGGCTAACTAAGAATAAAGAACTTGAAGCACAGCAATGGACAGAAGAAGAAAATGCAAAGTTTAGGATAAGTGTTTCGCTTCTCAATATATCACATTTTGGCAAGACTGCACCACGTCAGGAATTGCTGCAAGGTGCAGCAGATTGGTATACAACAAAGCAGCCAATACTAGAAAAATTATGGGTTGATATTGAATGGTTCAAGAACAATCATTGGGGTATTTATAAGGGACTTAGTTATAAGAATAAAAAACGTAAATAACAGATGCACGTTATAGTTAGTAAGATATTAGAAAGCATTCGAAGGCATTAAATTTTGCTGGGTTATGACATTCTAATTCATATAAGTGGTGCCAAGACTTGATTTCTACTGAGGTTTAATGCAAGTCGACAGGATGTAGCTAGAAACTCGTAAAGGCTACTGAAAAAAGAAGGAGACAAATAAAATGGTTGGGGAAAATAAAATAAGGAATATCGGATTTTTAAGTACGTTTCCGCCGCGTGAATGTGGATTAGCTACATTTACGGAAGATTTGGTACATGAAATTAGTAAGATACCATTAATTCAGCCAAGTGTGATTGCAGTGGTGGATAAGCAAGATTATAAAAATTCCCAGGTGAAATGTAAGCTTAACCAGCATGATCGTACAAGTTATTTAATGACGGCATTTTGGGCGAATGATAATGTAGATCTCTTGATTATTGAGCATGAATATGGGATATTTGGCGGTGAATGTGGCGAATACATCATTGATCTAGCAAGAGCGCTGAAGATTCCTTTTATCGTCACGACCCATACGGTATTATTAGAACCATCCGCAAAGCAGCGGACTGTCCTGCGAGATCTAGGAAGGCTAAGTACAAAAGTAGTGACCATGGCGGAAAGTTCTATTCCTATTTTGGCTGGAACGTATGGTATTGAGTCCGAAAAACTTGTATTTATACCTCATGGTGTTCCTAACCTACATGTAGAATCACGAGAAAAATTAAAAGCTGATCACGGTTTGCAAGACAGGAAAGTCATTAGTAGTTTTGGCCTTATTAGTCCAGCTAAAGGCTTGGAGTATGGCATTGAAGCGGTAGCTAAAGTGGTACCAGATTATGAAAATCTGGTTTATCTGATCCTCGGCAAGACGCATCCGTGTGTCAAAACAAGTATGGGCGAAAAATATAGGAAGAGTTTGATGGATTTGGCAGAAAGTCTTGGAGTACAGGATAATATTAAATTTATTGATAAGTACCTGACAAAGGAAGAAGTGATTACCTATCTTCATTTGTCCGATATATACATGACGCCGTATTTGTCTAAGGAACAGGCCGTCAGCGGTACGCTGGCATACGCTATGGGGTGTGGGCGGGTTATTGTATCAACTCCATATCGTTATGCAGAGGAGATGCTGGGCGGCGGTCGTGGAATGCTTGCTAAATTTAGAGATGCTGATTCAATGGCATCGTGTATTCGAACCGTGCTCGGAAATCCAGAACGAAAAAAAGAAATGGAAATGAAGACACTGACAGTTGGGCGGACAATGACATGGACTACGGTTGCCGATCAATATGCTGAACTTTGTATGAAGATTATCCCACCTGCTAGTCCGGTAGTTCAAAAATTTCATTCCAATCTTACAATAATGAAACGAAAAGGAATAAGGGCAATATAATGACCCAATTATGCACTAATTTCAATGACTCGCATATCTTTCGGATGACCGATGATACGGGGATGTTTCAACATACAAAGTACAATGTTCCCGATTTGGATAAGGGGTATACAACGGATGATAATGCTAGGGCTTTAATTATGGCGGTTATGTTCTATGAAAAAAATAGGCAGGCTAAATACCTTGCATTAGTCTATCGTTACTTGGCGTTTATCTTATATGCCCAAAATGAAACTGGCCATTTTCGGAATTTTATGACTTATGAGCGTAAATTTACGGAAAAACAAGGGTCAGAAGAATGCTTCGGACGTTGTCTTTGGGCTTTAGGATATACGCTGGCTTCATCCGTGATGCCTAGTGGGGTAAAAGCTGCTTGTACTAGTGCTGTTAGTCGTGCGTTGCCGCAGATTTCTTCGCTAAAGTGCCTACGGGGGCAGGCATATTCCTTAATAGGTCTTGGCTTTATTGAGGGAACTGAGAGTGATCGTCTGATGAATAAACTTGCTGAGTTCATTGCGGTTAACTTTGAACGCTGTTCAAGGGAAAAAAACTGGCGCTGGTTTGAAAACAGTCTGACGTATGATAATGCGCTACTACCTTGGGCGATGTTTGTGGCCTTTCGTAAAATAAGGCAAGAACGGTTTCTCTATATAGCGCGTGAAAGTATGACATTTCTTGATCAAGATGCCTTTCGAGACAATTTTTTTCGACCAGTAGGTTGTAGAGGATGGTGGATGCGGGGAACTGATCCCGCTTTATATGATCAGCAACCTGTAGAGGCATCCATGTCTACACTAGCTCATTTGGTTGCGTATCAAGTGACTGGTGAAGAAGAGATGCTAAATTTAGCTAGGCAGAGTTTTGCTTGGTATTTGGGTAAAAACTCTTGCCATGAAAGTCTAATAGACCATGAAACGGGTGGTTGTTATGATGGGATTATGATGGATGGATTGAACCAAAATCAAGGTGCGGAAAGTATTGTTGGTTATTGCATGGCTAGGCTGGCTTTGGATAATAAAGGTTTAGGTATTGTATAATTTAATCAATATAAAAAGGAACGTGATGATCCTATGAAAGTCATTATTCTCGCTGGTGGCGGAGGTAGTCGCTTATTTCCACTCTCTCGTACATTGTTTCCCAAACAGTTTTTAAAACTAAATGGCGAAGAATCGCTGCTTGCGCAGACAATTGCTCGGTTTTTGCCCATGGTTAAGCCAGCTGATATGGTAGTGGTGACCAATCAGGAATATATTCATCATGTGCAAACAGAACTAATTGCTGCCAAGGCGCAGGATGCCCATATCCTACTAGAACCAGTAGCGCGAAATACAGCACCGGCGGTTGCGTTCGCGGCAAGATATTGTCTAGAAAAATTGGGCTCGATGCCTGATGAAATCATATATGTAACGCCGTCTGACCATATTATCCGCCCGATCGATACATTTATTGCAAATGTTGGGCAGGCCATAAAGCTAGCAAAGCAGGGGAAAATTGTGACTCTTGGTATACAGCCGGATCATCCGGAAACCGGCTATGGGTATATTCAAGCAGGCAATCCTTTTGGTGGTGGTTTTGCAGTCCAGTCCTTCCGTGAAAAGCCAGACAAAGAAACCGCAGAAGCGTACTTAGCTGATGGTAACTACTACTGGAATTCGGGGATGTTCGCATTTACGATTCGTTGCTTTATGAGTGAATTGCAAGCGTATCAGCCAGCTGTTTATGAAGTAGCTGAGCGGGATTTGCTTGATATGACGGCAAATTTTGCCCAAATGCCTAATATTTCGATTGACTACGCGATCGCTGAAAAATCGAAAGAGTTAGTGATGCTGCCGATTACGGCGGAATGGAATGACATCGGCTCATGGGATGCAATCTATGATGTGTTTGATAAGGACTCGGATGGCAATGCATTAAAAGGTGATTGTACTACGATTGAATGTTCAAATACATTAATATGGGGACATAGTCGTCTTATTGCAGGTATCGGGCTTGAGGATATTTTAGTGGTAGAGACAGATGATGTTATCGTTGTTGCTAAAAAAGGTGAGTCGCAAAAGGTCAAAGAGTTAGTGGGTAAGCTAAAGGAAAAAGGTAGGATAGAGGCGGATGAGCATACGACAGTTTATCGGTCATGGGGTTTTTACAAAGTGCTAGGTTCTGGCCCTGGCTATAAGATGAAGAAGATTGTTGTTAATCCAGGCGAAGTGCTTAGCTTACAGATGCATTATCATCGTAGTGAGCATTGGATTGTTATTGGTGGGACAGCAAAGATCATGATTGGCGATGTTGAACAAATGCTACATGAGAATGAGAGTATTTTTGTGCCGCAAACGACCAAGTATCAACTCGGAAATCCAGGGAAATTGCCACTTCAAATTATCGAAGTCCAGAATGGGAGTTATCTGGGAGAAGATGATATTGTTCTTTTTAACAATTCATAATGTTGTTATATGATGGCAATGAGAAAAAAAATATTGCTTAAACAAATGATTAACTTTGGATAGCAATTCTAGTACGCCATGTTTTTGGCTAAAGTTTACATTATATTATGCATTTTATAATCAAGATAATGTATTGTGTATACATTAGCCATTGTTATTGCAAAAGATTCTTTACATTGATATGATAGATAATATCAACATAAAGACAGGAATATGGATGATTTTATGTATGAA
The DNA here is from genome assembly GCA_029240055.1 of Anaerosinus sp. GTDB lineage: Bacteria > Bacillota > Negativicutes > JARBTT01 > JARBTT01 > JARBTT01. Next base: position 2,279 of record JARBTT010000056.1, on the reverse strand, counting down.
TAACAATCACATAACGTTTATTCAGCAAAGAAGCTGACAGACCTCAAGGTAATTGAGCGTTTGTGGCTTCTTTTTGTTTTTTTGGATAGCGGGAAAGGTAGGCGAGTGCAATTTGATAAAATTAGATAATATTAATAAGTATTTTGGAAATCTGCATGTACTTAATGGTGTAAATCTTAAGGTTGCAGAAGGTGAAAAAGTCGTTATTATTGGGCCGAGTGGCTCAGGAAAAAGTACACTGATCCGTTGCATTAACCTTTTAGAAAAACCAGAGGGAGGCAGTGTTGTTGTAGATGATGTAGATTTGTTAACTACGCCAGAGGCCGTTGCTAAAGTAAGGCAGTCAATGGGTATGGTATTTCAACAATTTAATCTATATCCGCATATGTCTGTTTTAGAAAACTTGACTTTGGCACCGATGAAATTAAAAGGGTTAAGCCATAAAGAAGCAAGTAATTTGGCGATGCTTTATCTGGAACGGGTTGGATTAAAGGATAAAGCTGATGCTTACCCAGCACAACTTTCCGGAGGACAGCAACAAAGGGTAGCAATTGCCAGAGCTTTAACGATGAAGCCGAAAATTATGCTTTTTGATGAACCTACTTCGGCATTAGATCCAGAAATGATCCAGGAAGTGCTAGATGTTATGATTGATTTAGCAGATGAAGGAATTACGATGGTCGTAGTAACGCACGAAATGGGCTTTGCCCGCAAGGTAGCGGATCGGGTTATTTTTATGGCTGATGGCAACATTCTGGAAGAAAATACGCCAGATAAATTCTTTACGAATCCTGAGCATGTCAGGGCCAGGCAGTTTTTAAGCAGAATTGCACACGCATAATAAAATTTTGAAAGGATGATCTACAATGAAAAAAGGATTAACTTTAGTAATAGCAATGATTATGGGGCTTAGTTTAGTATTTGCTGCCGGTTGTGGTGATTCGGCTGCAACGACGAAATCTTCTTCTAGTGCCAGCGCTGAAAGTGCTGACGTAAAGGCAGTAAAAGATCGTGGTATTTTAAAAGTTGGGGTTAAAGTGGATGTTCCTAAGTTTGGGTTTAAAGATCCATCTACTGGGAAAGTGGATGGGATGGAAATTGACATCGCCAAAGCTATTGCGAAAAAGATTTTAGGTGATGAAAATAAAATAGAAGTGCAGCCGGTTACAGCGAAAACACGTGGTCCACTTTTAGATAACGGTGAAGTTGACTATGTGATTGCAACTTTTACAATTACCGAAGAACGTAAACAAAGTTATAATTTCTCTGAACCATATTTTAAAGATGGTGTGGCTTTAATGGTGAAAAAAGATGCTGGTATTACTGATTTAGCAGGCTTAAATGGTAAGAAAATCGGTGTAGCACAAAGTGCAACTAGTAAAAAAGCACTGATAGACGAAATCAAACAACAAAATCTAAAAATTGATATTCTTGAATTTGGTACGTATCCAGAAATTAAAACTGCTTTAGATTCAGGGCGTATTGATTGCTTCTCGGTAGATGCTGCGATTCTTGCTGGTTATCTTGATGACTCTACGGTTATTTTACCAGCTCGTTATAGCCCACAATTATATGGTGTTGCATCAAAGAAAAGCAATGAAGGTTTAGCTAAATTTGCCAATGACAGCGTTACAGAAATGCAATCTTCAGGTGAATTAGATAAAATCATTACTAAATGGGGGTTGAAGTAATTGCCAGGACCATTTGCCCTTTTTAAGTGGCAGGCAGTTTTGCAAGATTGGCAGGTTTTTGCTGAAGGCTTTGGCATGACCCTTCTTGTATCTGTTTTGGCATTGGCGTTGGCTTTGGTACTAGGAATTTTATTTGGTATGATGGGGACAGCGCAGCTAAAGCCACTTAGATATATAAATCGAATTTATGTAGAATTTATCCAAAATACGCCACTCGTTATTCAGATTTTTTTCCTGTACAACGGATTGCCTTATCTAGGTGTAATGATGCCAGTTTTTTGGGTGGGGATGCTTGGTATCGGTGTTTATCACGGCGCTTATGTTGCAGAGGTAGTGCGGGCTGGCATTTTATCTATCCCAAAAGGGCAATTTGAAGCCGCGAATGCACAAGGCTTTTCGTATTGGGGTTCAATGCGTTATGTTATTTTGCCACAGGCCAAAAGAATGGCGTATCCGCCACTTACGAATCTAGCTGTCAATCTAATTAAGAATACGTCGGTCATGGCAATGGTAGCTGGTGGCGAATTGATGTATCATGCAGATTCTTGGGCAAGTTCTAATTTATATTACGGCCCAGCTTATATCGTA
>JARBTT010000251.1 GCA_029240055.1 Anaerosinus sp. | reverse complement strand
ATCATAGCCTTCTCTATATTTTTTTACGAATTCGCGAATGACTTCGATATCATCTTGTAAATCAGCATCAATGGAAATGACGCAGTCTGCATAATCTTTCGCCGCCAAAAGTCCTGCAAAAAGAGCGTTTTGATGACCAGCGTTACATGCAAGCTTAATTCCTCTAATAAGTGGGGTTTTTGAATAGGCGTCATGGATCAGATCCCAGGTCTTATCACAGCTACCATCATCAACAAATAAGAGGTTACTGCTTTCCGATATGAGTTGCTCCTGAATAAGACTCTTAAGCATATTCGTAAGCTGAAAGACTGTATCAGGAAAAACTTCCTCTTCGTTATAACAGGGAACTACTATCGTAAGTATTGGTTCTTCTTTCAAAATGTTCACGTCACTTTATATAAATAAATTTTCCAAGCGGACTGCTTATCTTCGAATTTTTTGACAAAATATAAATTATTTTGATTTGCATTTAAGATTGGGACTGCAGAAAATATATATTGCCCACCCATTTTCTTTAATGCGTTCGTATCTAGTTGAAGATTTTTTATTACTTTTCTGCTATCTTTTCTAAAATCGTACTTTTTTCCAAGTTCAGCAGCGAAGATGTAACAACGCCCTCCCCAATGATCGAAATAGTTTTCAATAGTTCTATTTTTATCAAGTTCCTTGGCTATTATTTTTCGAAACTGATGTTTATAACTCAATGGATAATAGTTTGCATAGGTATCTAGAGTATAAAATCCGTTATATTCAGCAATTGCGGGATGTAAGCCGATACTTACAACCCGATAGCTAGATTTTGGTTTACCAATAGTTTTTTCAATTTCTTGAAACTGATACGTTCCATAAAATTCTTTAAAGGACGGCGCTCCATATGCTCGATAAATTATTTCTGGATTCGCTAGAATCAGTAAGCATACCTGAAGTCCAATTGCTACTTTGGTGATGGTTCTCCATAAATCGTTTCGTTTCCATAGAATGGCACCCCCAACTGCAAACATGAGATAAATAATTAATGGTCTGAGAAAATGAAATCTAGCAAAATTGAATGTGTTTAGAATAGAGTATGTTTCCTTTAATGGCTGCCAACCTTTAACAAACCAAAAGGCATACCAAATTGATAATAAAACGTTAAATAAAAATAACTGTATGTAACGTTTTGACTGCGGAATTTTATTATCTTTTATGACAAACCAGAGAGCCGCGAAAGAGATTGGGATAATCATCAAAGTATGAAGCGTCATGACATGGTTATGTCCGATTAAGTAGTTCTTGATGGACAAACGTATGCAATGACCCACGGTTAATCTTGAACTCCAAAATTCAGTTCTATTTGAGAGACCATCAGGAAATACCATTGCATATACGAGTCGATACTCTATGATTAAAAAAATGAATGTCATCAGTGCAATAGCAAATAGGAATTTGAGGTTCCAAGTGCGTTTTGAGATGAGATCCCAGAGCCAAAGTAATCCTATAAAAGCTAAAAAAAAGAAAAATCCTAGTATGAAACTCGAATAAAATGGTAGCAGAATGAGTGTTAGCCACTCTTTCCAAGTACCTTGATTTTTACGGATAGATAAAAAAGCCCAAAGTGCCAGTGGCATTCCCAAAGTGGCTAGCATGCCAGATGGCCAAAATGGTGTTAATGCAAATGCCAAAGAGACATAAATAGTAATGAAATAAAATTCCTTCTTTGGCGTAAAATGTTTTTTTAACACCAAGTACATGCCTAAAAAAGCAAAAATATGTGTAATTGTTTGACTAAGTGCATACGCAATCATGGTTGGAAATAGTGCGTGTAACCAGACTATGCCTGTGAATTCGCTGGCATAAGCAAACCTTGGAAGTCCATTCATTACTTGAGGAATAGTGGCTTTTAGAGAGCCAAATAATTGACCGGAATTTACGAGGGTTCGGTACCAAGCAATATTCGAATCCATATTGTCATGAATACGAAAATGTGCGTTTTCACCAAGTAAAAACATCGGACTAACGTAAAGAATTAAAATAATCCAAGCAATTATGAAATGGGTTTTTTCTCTATCAATTTCTAGAAATTTTTTATACATATTCATTTCCTTACTATTTCCTATTTTTTATAAAAAAACCTTACATTTAATAGCTATGATTATTTTTTAAATGAGTAATTAGCATAAAAATGCCAAAGCGATTCGTTTAAAAATCGCTTTGGCATTTTTATGTAAATTTAATCAATCAGTGGTTTCTATAAACATTTAAGCTCTACACTTTACTCTACGGCATCAACCAAGTTAGCTTCAGCAGGCGCAGTTGTTTTCGCTTGTAATTTTTTATCCATCCAAACGCGCACACCAAGCATGGTGATGACTATCCCAGTGCCAATCAGTAACCATTCAATTTTTACAAAATCGGCCATTGGTCCAAAAATCATCATACTAATTGGAAATGCAGTAGATGTCACCATACCAAACAAACTCATGACGCGCCCCATCACCTCTGGATCGACGCTTTCCTGTATCATCGTCACAGATGGTGTATTGAAGTAAGGTAATCCAAAGCCCATCAAAGTAAACAGGGAGATATAGATGAAGAAGTTAGGAACAAATCCTAAAAGAATGGTGAATACCCCGAAACCAATACAAGATAATGCCATTGAAAGAATACGATTTTTGAAGCCTCCCCAGGCTGTTAAAACCAACCCGCCCAAAATCATTCCAATACTAAAAGCCATTTCCATCGCAGCTAGACGCCATTCATCCGATCCGAATTTTAGCGTAACATGTAGGGGTGTTAACATAGCAGAAGGTCCAATAAAAAGCATGAAAACAGCAAAGAACAACATAAGATCCTTAATATAAGGATGCCCTTTGACATAAGCGAAGCCTTCTTTCATCTCAGTCCAAGCAGAGGTCACCTTTTCAACAGCTTTTCGTTCGATGGCAGGTGCCACCACACGAGCTATCATAAGGCAGCCAATTATAGCAGTGAAGACATCGATGAAAAATATCGCTGTAATTGAAGCAAAAGAAAGAAGTGCAGCACTAATTGGTGGTGCGATTAGTTGTGAGGTAGATTGAATCGTCGTAATCCCACTGTTCACCTTCATAAGGTCATCTTTGGGCACAAATTGTGCGACATAGGCACCTGCAGCTGGCATTTGAATCCCCGCACCGAGTGAA
>JARBTT010000250.1 GCA_029240055.1 Anaerosinus sp. | reverse complement strand
GTAAAGACTACCTGATGATTTTCCGGACCACTTCCCATCGGATTTTGCCAATTTAATTTCCTTACGGAAAGTAAGTGTTTTCTTATTAGGCGTCTGTTGGTAAATCAACACAAAGAGATTAGAAAAAGCATATTCAGGTGTATGGCGTACATCCATAAATACATCGTATTTCTTCGTGTTATCACTGATATGAAATTGAAAACTTGGACGTGAGGTGTATAACCAAATCTTATTTTCGATTGGTTTATTCTCATTTAAAATAGCGGTCTGGTCGCAAGATGCCCATAAACCGATACTTAAAATTCCAAAAAGAAAAGCCTTTAGTTTCATTTTAAATCTATATAAATAGAATATGCCTAACATTTTAAAATTAGGCATATTCGTTTTATTCTGTTTTTGAGGCAGTATTGTTATTGTTTCCTCTGTTTTTATTTCTATGCCGATTAAAGCGTTTTTTAGGCTTATTATTTTGCCCTTCTTTATTCTCTCTGCCCGCCGTTGCCATAACTGTACTGTCCGGATTGCTCTGCTGTTTAGCTACCGCCTGTTTTGGCTGATTTTGTTCAGCTTTATCATTTTTCTGACCAGCTTTATTTTCCGGTTTGGGATTATTGCCCTTTGTTTTCCGTTTTTTCTTTCTTTTGTTCCGGTCATCCAGGCGTGTTAAGCTATCTTGGCCGACTACATTTTCGTAGTCGTAATTGACAATTTTCTCTTCCCGGATATCTTCGGTTTCTATTACGCTTGATATGGCTTCTGGTTTAATGCCCTGCTTATTCATTTCGACAAGTTCTTTGACTTGTTGAACTGGCAGTGCAATCCAATTTTCTGCCCCTGGGAAAGAAAACCACATCATTTTTTTGAAGATATCGGTTTTTTGAAGATAAGCTACACCTTTAAGCGTTTCAATACGGTCAATATTGTTAGGAATATCTTTCAGCGCATCCATATAACTATCCAATTCGTAATTGAGACAGCATTTCAATTTACCACATTGCCCAGCGAGCTTTAACGTATTTAACGATAGATTCTGATAGCGCGCTGCTGAGGTGGATACGGTTTTAAAATCCGTCAGCCAGGTAGAACAACAAAGTTCACGGCCACAGGATCCGATACCGCCAAGACGGCTTGCCTCCTGACGCATACCAATCTGGCGCATTTCGATCCGTATACGGAATGCTTCGGCCATCTTCTTGATCAATTCACGAAAATCCACACGGCCTTCGGCGGTATAATAGAACGTCGCTTTTGTTTTATCGCCTTGATAGTCTACATCAGAAATTTTCATTGATAAGCCTAGATCCAAAGCAAGCTTACGTGCTTTATGCATGGTTTCCCATTCAAGATCTTTTGCTGCATTATACTTTTCTACATCCACTTCATTTGGCTTCCGATAGATCTTTTTTGTGACCGATTCTGCGGTAACATTGTTCTTTTTCAATTGCAGCCGTACCAATTCACCCGTCAAAGAAACGTGGCCAACGTCATATCCTCCCGTTGAGGGCTCTACAACGACCATTTCTCCCATCTCAAGGTATAGGTTGTCTACATTAATAAAGAAATCTTTTCGAGATCCCTTGAATCGTATTTCTACGATATTGAATGGTTTATAGTTTGATGGCATATCCATATCGGAAAGCCAGTCATATACATCTAATTTATTACATCCGCTAGTCATGCAAGAGCCATTATTTTGACATCCTGCCGGTGTTCCACTTGCCGTGGTAGTACCGCAACCTCCGCCGGATGAGCAACTGCCACATCCCATAGTTTTCTATTTATATATATTGAGTTCCTTTCGGAAACGTTTTGTATTTGTATATTAATGTTAACTGCAAAGATAAATCTAAAAATAATATTTTGGGATTTGCATTTCTTTCTACAAAATAGTGCGTTTCCTCAAATAGATTTATTGTTGCTTCAATTTGTTCTACTGTGTAATGTACTGCAAATTTTTGGACAAAATCCAATTCTTTTACAGGTAAAAATACAAGACTGGAGAGACCTTCCTTAATCAAAAGAATCTGTCGCATCATGCTGATTGCATAAAAAAGAAAGCTTTTCTGATTTTCACGACCCATTTTGGATAAATCCTCTTCCACTAAAGAGATCATATTTGTACCAGCATCTGATACGATAAATCGCAGCCAGTTAACTAAAATTCCAAAATGGTTATTCGTCTGTGTACTTAGTTGATTAAGTGCTTCCTGCAAGTTTCCATCTGCTATAAAAGCTATTTCGGATGCTTCCTGATCAGAAAGTTGATGCGTCGTTTTCAAATATTGTGCGACTTCAGCATGGTCTAATTTTTTTATTTTGACCAACTGTGTCCGTGAAATAACAGTATTTAAAATTTTATCTTGATTTTCTGCAACAAGAATAAATAAGGTTTTTTCAGGTGGCTCTTCAATCAATTTTAATAAAGCGTTGCCTTGGGTATCCAAGTATTCGGGCAACCACATGATCAAAACTTTATATTCAGCCTCAAAAGCTTTAAGGCTCAATTTCTTGATGATACCATGTGCTTCGGCAATATTAATATTAACCTGTTTATTATCCGCGTCCAACTGATTTCGCCAGTATTCCAATCCCATGTAAGGATTGGTTAAAAAGGACTTTCGCCAGCTTTCAGCGTAGTCAGCTGCTGTATCTTCTTTGTGTTTGGCAATAAACGGATAAGACATGTGCAAATCTGGATGAATCAGCTTGCTATATTTTCGACAAGAGGGACATTCGCCGCAACTATCCGTAGCGTGTTTATTTTCACAGTTTAAAAATTGAGCATAGGCATAGGCCAGCGCAAGACTTCCTGAACCCTCCGGACCCAAAAATAATTGTGCATGGCTCACACGGTTTTCATGAACCGTATGAACAAGATGTTCTTTGATGTCTTTATGCCCAATGATATCTTTAAACTGCATACACTATTGCTATTATACAAATGTAATAAATATTGTGATTTATCCTGGCGTATTTGTTTTCTATACTTTTGAAAGCGTGCTTATAAATTGAAATACAATTGCTTAATTAAGTGCTATAAATCTTTGCATGTGGAAAGAAAGGCGCTTACAAAACGGAAAAATATTGATTAATTTGTGTATTATTGCACATAATAATTAGTAATTAGGAAATGAGATTCATTGTATCAACATCAATTTTATTAAAGCAGTTACAA
>JARBTT010000249.1 GCA_029240055.1 Anaerosinus sp. | reverse complement strand
GTATTTCCAGTAAAGGAAACTGTTAATCAGGATTTCTACGTGAATAAAACAATTGAAAGTAAACGTGTTAGAATGTTTTTAGAACAAAAACGTATTCATACAACAGAAGAGTTAATGAGTGAAACTGGATTCTTAGATATATGGGTAGATTGGTTCATTGATCATGTAACAGCTTTAGAAAAATGATAATGAATGCTCTCGATTTATTTTCGAGAGCATTTTTTACAAAGAAAAAATAGAACAAATGTTTAGTATAGCGAAGGTTGGTGATGGTTCGTGGATATTGGAATAATAATAATTTGTATTCTTAACTTAATTATAGGTATGCTAATTTTTTTGCTCATATCAAAAAATAAGGATAATACAAAAGATTTGACAAAAACATTGTCTGGGTTAGAGTTTAATCTAATGAGGCTAGAGCAATTATTACAAGATGAGATGAGAAAAAACCGCTCGGAGGGTAAAACAGATACGAGAGAACTACGCGAAGAGGTAGCGAATACACTCAATCGATTTAATGAAGCGGTTGTGTCGCGCGTGAGCGAAAATAGCATCAATCAGTTAGCACAATTAGATAGTTTTATTAAGCAATTGAATAGTTTGACGCAAATGAACGAAAATAAATTTGATCAGTTACGCGAAAGTGTAGAAAAACAATTAAAATCGCTGCAAGTCGATAACAATACAAAATTGGAAGAAATGCGTAAAGTAAGTGAACGTTTAGAACAGGTACATAAAGGCTTAGGTGAAATGCAAACGCTTGCAACAGGGGTTGGTGATTTAAAACGTGTTCTATCTAATGTGAAGACACGTGGTATTTGGGGTGAAATACAACTGGGAAACCTGTTAGAGCAAATTTTAACGCCAGAACAATATGAAAAGAATATTGCTACTGTTCCACGGAGTAATGAGCGTGTTGAATTTGCGATTAAATTACCAGGACGAAGTGAAAGCCAAGAAAGTATATGGCTACCTATTGATGCAAAATTCCCATTAGAAGATTATCAACGATTATTGGAGGCACAAGAGCAAGCTGATATCGTAATAGCAGACCAATGCACAAAGAACTTGGAAGTTAGAATTAAGGCAGAAGCGAAAGATATTATGACGAAATATATTAGTGTACCAAGCACAACGGAATTTGCCATACTATTTTTACCGATAGAAAGTTTGTATGCAGAGGTATTACGTATACCAGGCCTCTGCGAACTTTTAATGAACAAATATAAAGTTGTAATAACAGGCCCGACGACACTAGCGGCATTATTAAATAGTTTGCAAATGGGGTTTCGTACGATTGCAATTGAAAGACGTAGTTCGGAAGTGTGGACGATTTTAGGTGCCGTAAAAACAGAGTTTAGTAAATTTGGTGACTTATTAGACAAAACGCATAAAAAACTACAAGAAGCAAGCAATTCAATTAATACTGCGGCGCAAAAATCTCGGACAATTGAACGTAAATTAAAGAATGTCGAACAATTACCGCAAAGTGAAGCAGTGGACCTTTTAGATATTGTTAGCTATGATGAAAATAATATAAAATAATGTGGACAAAATTTATCCGTTGAATTTGATATTATATATATAAGTTTAATGGATAAATTTTTGTGCTTTTGGTAAAAATGAACTAGACAAAGCCTATATATATATGCTATCATAATCGTGTAGTAACTAAATAGTTGTAGGCAACGGCGCCAGATGATATATATATTGTTATGAGGTTAAAGCTAACGTATTCATGTTATCTTTAATGATATAACTGTGTTTGTCATGTGGATTTTTTTTGTTGCTTTTCTTTTTTATTTAATAAAAATAAACAAAAATTTTTAGAGGTGGTACTAATGATGAATGATTTATTGTATGTAATCCCTGCTGGTACAGCAAAAGAAGAAGTTCTTAGCATGTTGCAAGCGCGTCCTGAAATTAAATTCGTTTCACTTGTGGGTATTGATTTAGCTGGTAATGATACTGATGAAAAAATTCCTATGAGCGTATTTTTGAAAGACATTGATGGATTCTACGAAGGCAGTGCAGTACAAACAGATGGTTCTTCAGTTGTTTTAACTGGAATAGCTACGCTAAATAATGCAAAAGTAGATATGCCTGTTGATCCAAGCGTTAATTGGTTTGTTGATTATAATTGCGAACATTATGATGAAGAATTGGGTAAACCAGTTGGCACATTACGTATCCCTGCATTCTTAATACATGAAGGTAAACGAGTTGACTCTCGTGCAGTTTTATTTGATACTTTAACTTATATCAAAGCTGAATTGCTTGATTTGTTTGCTAAAAACCATAAAGTTTCAGGCTTAGACCATATCGATGGTAGCGAAATCTCTGATATTCTTTTCACTTCCGCAACTGAATTAGAATTTTGGGTTAAGACTCCTCTAAGTGAAACAGAAATTACTGAATTATCTGCTTCTCAAATAATGCAAGAACAGTATTGGCAACGTACTCGCGGTGCTGTACGTACGGCATTAGAACAATCGATTATCATGCTTGACAAATATGGCCTAGGTGCTGAAATGGGCCATAAAGAAGTTGGTGGATTAAAAGCTCACATCGACGAATCCGGTAATTTGACTCACGTTTGCGAACAAATCGAAATCGATTGGAGATTTGCTGACGCTCTTCAGGCAGCGGACAATGAATTATTAGTTCGTACTCTTGTAAAAGAAATTTTTAGAGAAAATGGTCTTGAAGTTAATTTTAAAGCAAAACCTATGATTGGTCTTGCTGGTAATGGTGAACATACTCATATTGGTATGGCCGCTAAATTAAAATCCGGTAAAATAGTTAATTTATTCTCCCCAACTGAAATGACAAAAGATTTCATGAGTGCTATAGGTTATGGTGCGATCATGGGTCTTCTTAAAAACTATGAAGTTATTAATCCATTTGTATCCGCTACAAATGATTCTTTAAATCGTTTAAAACCTGGTTTTGAAGCACCAGTCTGTATCGTAACTTCCCTTGGTCACACTCCAGCTGTTCCATCCCGTAATCGTACAATCTTAGCTGGTCTTGTTCGTGATATTAATAATCCATATGCAACTAGATTCGAATTACGTGCATGTAATCCATATACAAATACTTATGTGACTTTAGCCGCTATCTACTCTGCAGTTCTTGATGGTGTGAAAGCTGCGATTGGTAAAACTACTGATGAGTTATTAGCTGAACTTTCTAAAGAAGCTGGTCAAGAAGGCTTTTATCTTGAAAAAGATAGAGCGTATCGTAGTGAAGAAGATGTATTTGAAGATTATACTGAAGAAGAACGTAATAGCTTATTCGGATTACATCCTGCAACTGTTTGGGAAAACATGACTGCTATGGAAGCTCATCCAGATAAGAAAGCTGTTCTTACTGCTGGCGGTGCGTTGCGTACTGAAATCATAGATGCATTTGTTGCTGGTGCATTACTTCGTTGGAAAACAGAAATTCTTAGCCGAATTATGCCTGAAAATTTATCAATTGTTAGAGCATGTAAAGAAATTGAAGCTGATTACACTACAGATCAAGATTGCTACATGTGGAACAAAGTAAATGAATTACGTTGTTACTTAGCTAAAGATAGTTTAGAAGAAAAATGCTTATTTACACTGGTTGCTGAAGCGTTAGAAGATGATGATTATGCTTCTGCTTCAGGTTTACAAGTTGAAATGTATGATAAAGTACAAGAATTAAAATCCTTGTATGCTGCATATAATAAGAACATCATCTGATTCGTTAGTAAAAAAAAATTATCCCTCTTTCGTTTACGAAAGAGGGATAATTTTTATATTATACTTTGGAGTTTTGATAAATAATAATTATGATATATGGACATTAATGCCTATTTTTTTGACTAAAAGCACTATATATAGTATAATATAGATGTATAAG
>JARBTT010000248.1 GCA_029240055.1 Anaerosinus sp. | reverse complement strand
GTGACCCAGTCTTCATAGAATTCCGGTTCATGGGATACGAGGAGGATGGTACCTTTAAAGTTGATTAAAGCAGATTTTAACTCTTCTTTTGCTTCAACATCTAAGTGATTTGTCGGTTCATCTAGTACGAGTAGGTTGATCTTATTTTGCATGACTTTACAAAGGCGAACTTTAGCAGCTTCCCCACCGCTTAGCACCATCATTTTACTGGTGATATGCTCATTGGTTAGTCCACAATTGGCTAAGGCGGCACGCACTTCGTAGTTTGTCATACCAGGATATTCTGTCCAGAGTTCTTCAAGGGCGGTATTGTCATTATCACGGTTAGATTCTTGCTCAAAGTATCCAGGTTCTAAGAATTCACCAAGTTCTATTTTGCCAGAAATGGCTGGTATCTTGCCGAGTAATGTTTTTAGCAAGGTTGTTTTACCAAGACCATTTACACCGCGAATCGCGATTTTTTGCCCACGTTCTAAAACGATATCTACTGGGTTGGTAAGTGGTTCGTCATAGCCAAGTACCAGTTGTTTTGCTTCGATTACGAAACGACTAGGGGTTCTTGCTTCGTTGAATTTAAAGTGTGGCTTTGGCTTTTCTTTTGGTTTTTCGAGGATCTCCATTTTATCTAAACGTTTTTGACGGCTATTTGCCATACCACGAGTGGCAACACGAGCCTTGTTACGAGCGATGAAATCTTCTAAACGATCGATTTCTTGCTGTTGGCGGTCAAAAGCAGCATTTTCTTGCTTTTTACGCATTTCATGCATACTTTGGAACTGATTGTAGTCGCCAGTATAACGGGTCAGTGTAGCATTTTCAACATGGTAAATAACGTTGATGACATCATTTAAGAAGGAAATATCATGCGATACGAGAATAAAAGCATTTTCGTAATTTTTCAAGTAGTTGGTTAACCATTGAATATGTTCCACATCTAAATAATTTGTCGGTTCATCTAAGATAAGAATCGTAGGATTTTGTAATAATAGTTTGGTTAATAGCACTTTGGTACGTTGACCACCGCTAAGGTCAGTAACTTCTTTGTCTAGTCCGATATCACGTAAACCAAGGCCATTAGAGATTTCTTCGATTTTCGCATCAATCATATAAAAACTATTATGATCGAGAATATCCTGAATTTCACCAACATCAACCATCATTTTGTCGAGTACATCAGGAGCTGCATCGCCCATTTTATCGTAAATTTCAATCATTTCAGCTTCTAATTTATACATTTCATCAAACGCAGTCCGAAGGACTTCGCGGATGGTCATGCCTTTTTTTAGAACGGAATGTTGGTCTAAATAGCCAACATTTACACGATTTGACCAGGTTACTTTTCCTTGGTCAGGTTGCAATTGTCCTGTGATGATGTTGAGAAATGTTGATTTACCTTCACCGTTTGCACCGATCAGACCAACATGCTCTCCTTTTAATAATCGGAAGGAAGCATCTTCAAGAATCGTTCTTCCACCAAAATCATGGGAGACATTTTCGACATTTAATACGCTCATTTACAGCCACCTATCTATAATTTAATTTATTATTTATTGATAGAATATCGTATTGTGGGTATGAAAGCAAATCTTTCTTATATTTCATACTAAGAAAGATTTGTCACAAAATTGCAAAGAAATTCGAGGCTATCTAGTGCGCCTTTGATAACGAAAAGGCTGATAAAATCACATGAAAAGGAATATGATGGAAATAATACCGCTAGAAATAAAAAAATGGTTGGGCTAGTTTTTATACTAATTCAACCTTGTTGGTTTCATTCCATATTTTTTTACTGATTACATATTCGTTAAAAGGATTTTAAGCGCAATCCGTTTTTCGGGGGAAAGTTCGTTAATGAGTTTTAGCAGATACGTGTCTAGGTCTGGTTCAACGCCGTGTTCTTTAGGCAGAACCTCGGCCTCAGTTTCTAGTTGGTTCAAATCTTCTATTTTTATATGCAGTGCGGAGCATATTTTCAACACATTATCAACAGCTGCACCGCCAATAGACCCGTTTAATATAGATAGTAAAGTGGTATATGGCATGTGAATTTGCGTTGAAAATTCTTTCAAATTATAACCGTGGGATTTTATCAGAGATTTAATATAGTCTTCTCGTGTCAAAATAGCGTACACCTCCTTGGTTGTAAGTAACTGTATATCCTTAATACGAAATTATACAGAGTTTTCAATAGATTTCAAGAGAAATTTGCAACTTAAATAAAGTAAAAATGCAATCATAGTTTATTGGACTTATGATTACATTTTTTCCCTGTGACAATTAGATAAGTAAATTACTTATAGTATAGCATAATATGTATATTTAAGCAGTCAAATAACAAAAAACACGAAAAAATATTTTTAAGCAGAGAATATTCACAATATTACGTATTGACCGGTACGAAATATTGTGATAATGTATGAGTCAGAGATGAAATTTAGTATCGTATGCGATCCTGAAACGAGAAAGCGTATTTTACGAGCGATAACTACAATAAAAAGTTTTAAAGTTGCATAAGTGATGCTAAAACAAAAAAATCTAAGGATTAGAGCAAAGGAGGGGAAAGAGTAACCATAGATATATTTATAATATTCTGAATATTATAAACTGTCTAAACAGGTATTGCGCTATATTGGAGAATTCGGCAAATTTAATATGAGGAGCAATGAAAATGGATAATGTTTTGTTAGGTGAATTTATTGGAACTGCGGTATTCTTGGCTTTTGGTTGTGGTGTTGTAGCAAATGTATCTTTAAAAGAATCAAAAGGTCTTGGTGGAGGACCAATTGTGGTTTATACAGGCTGGGCTATGGGCGTTATCATGGGGGTTACTGTTAGTCTTGCAATTGGGAATACAGGAGATTTAAATCCTGCGGTTACATTATATAAATTATTGATGGGGATTTACACTGTCACAATGGCAATTAATATTATGATTGCACAAGTTCTCGGTGGTGTTTTGGCTGGTGCGTTGGTATGGCTGGCGTATTTACCACATTGGAAAGCTACTGAAGATAAAACGACTAAATTAGGAGTTTTCTCTACGATTCCTGCGATTCGTAGTTATGGTGCAAATACACTTTGTGAAGGACTAGTTAGTGTTTTATTATTCCTTATATTCTTTTCAATGGGAAGTAAATTTGTATCTGGGCCCGATGGATTTCCAGCTGGATTCGGAACATATATGGTTGGCTTAGCAGTTTGGGCAGTTGG
>JARBTT010000247.1 GCA_029240055.1 Anaerosinus sp. | reverse complement strand
ACTGGTAAAGGCGGGGTAGGTAAGACGTCTACTGCTTGCGCAACTGCTGTAGCACTTGCTGATAGTGGTAAACGTGTCTTGCTTGTTAGTACAGATCCAGCCTCTAATCTACAAGATGTATTTGCTACGAAGTTGACGAATAAGGCCGTTGCAATTAAAGGTGTAGATAATCTTGTTGTAGCCAATCTTGATCCTATTCAAGCAGCGGCAGAATATAAAGAAAGTGTTATTGCGCCCTATAAAGGAAAGCTGCCGGAAGTGGTAATAAAGAATATGGAAGAACAGCTTTCTGGATCCTGTACGGTTGAAATTGCTGCATTTAATGAGTTTTCTAATTTTATTACAGATGAAACAACACAAGCAAAATATGATCATATTATTTTTGATACGGCACCAACTGGGCATACCTTACGTATGCTACAGCTTCCATCAGCTTGGAGTAATTTTATTAGCAAAAATACACATGGGGCATCTTGTCTTGGACAGCTTTCTGGGTTAGAAAGTAAAAAAGAAATTTATAAAAAAGCGGTAGAAACTCTAGCGGATGCTGATTTAACAACACTTATTCTCGTATCACGACCTGAAGCTGCGCCATTAAAAGAAGCGGCAAGAGCATCAAAAGAACTTGCTGGGCTTGGAATCAATAATCAGGCTATGATCATCAATGGGGTACTAACGTCTTATGATGATGCTATTTCAGAAGCTTTGTATCACCAGCAAAGAAAAGCTCTTAATGAAGTTCCGCAATGCTTACAAACGATGACAAGCTATTTCATTCCATTGCGTGCCTATAATATCACGGGGCTTACTAATGTGCGTGCATTCCTTACGCAAGATAATGTTATTGTCAGCAACGATAAGATCAAGACAAAAAATATTCTACAGCTTAAAGATGTAATTGATGATTTAGATAGATCTAATAAAAAAGTTATTTTTACCATGGGAAAGGGTGGGGTTGGAAAAACGACAATAGCTGCAGCGATTGCTATGAAGTTGTCGGCAAAAGGTAAAAAAGTACATCTTGCAACTACTGATCCTGCGGCACATCTAAAATTTGTTATTGATGAGAGCTGTGGTATTACCATGAGCCAGATTGATGAACAGGTAGAACTAAAAAATTATCAAGACGAAGTGCTTGCGAAAGCAAGAGAAATCATGTCCGATGAAGATGTGGCTTATGTTGAAGAAGATTTACGTTCACCATGTACACAGGAAATTGCAGTTTTTCGTGCCTTTGCAAAGATCGTAGAAAAAGCAGAAGATCAAGTTGTTGTTATCGATACTGCACCAACGGGGCATACACTTTTGCTTTTAGATTCTACACAAAGTTATCATAAGGAAATTGAACGGACCCAAGGGGATATTCCAGAAGAAATAAAAAAATTGTTGCCACGGCTCCGTAATCGTGAAGAAACGGAAGTTATCATTGTAGCACTTGCTGAACCTACACCTATATATGAAGCAATGCGCCTTGAAGAAGATTTAAGACGTGCAAACATCGCGACAAAATGGTGGGTAATCAATGCATCGCTTTATTATACGGGAACTAGCAATCGGCTGCTTTCAGCTAAGGCTAGTAATGAGATTGCATGGATCAATAAAGTAGATGCACATACGAATGGTAACTTTGCTTTGATCGCCTGGCATGATCGTGAAATCAAAGGAGAGCAACTCCTGTCTATTTAGCTTATCAAAATCACCAACAAATTCAGATGCAATCAAGTGAACAGATAAAAAACAAGTCGCTGTTACAAAAGATGAACTGTACCAGCTTCAGCGGACAACAAATAGAAAGGCCTATTGGAAAGGTCAAGAAAAAATAGACACAAAGTTAAGGCTTTTGACAATTTTGTAATTCAAATTGCTCTGGACTGAGCCAATCTGATGAGGAATGTATCCGTTTAGTATTATAATAAGTTTCAATATATTTAGATATTTCCATGCGAGCTTGTTCTGGATTGTCATAACAATCATCCTGAACAAGCTCGCGTTTTAATGTGCGATAAAATGATTCCATTACAGCATTATTATTTATGGGTATTTTTTTCGTATGTGAAAAATTGTATAATTGATCGATCACTTGTGGAGAATGACGTTATCCATGCTAACCTTGTATTGCATAGTCCAATTCTGTGTCAATCTCAGTAGGCATGATGCTCCTCACATCTCCACAGTGTTTTTTAGTTCTGAAAAATCATCACATTGAATATTTTATAAATGAAATAAAGTACCATAAACAAATGATTTAACGATTTATATCAAATAAAAACTGTAAAAATGAAAAAATATTGCAAATAATATTATATAATGGTATCATTGAACTGAAATAAAATTTATATAGGAATGGGGTGATTATTTGTTAGCACAGATGAAAGGAAAATTAATTGTATCGTGTCAAGCATTGCCGGATGAGCCTTTACATAGTTCTTTTATTATGGGGCGTATGGCAAAAGCGGCTCAAGAAGGTGGGGCCGCTGGTATTAGAGCGCAGAGTGTTGAGGATATTATTGAGATTAAAAAAGTGACAGGCCTACCTGTGATTGGCTTAATTAAACGAAATTATCCAGATTCGGCAATTTATATTACCCCGACGTTACGTGAAGTAGACGAACTTTTAACGACAGGCTGTGAAATGATTGCGTTGGATATGACCGACCGTACACGTCCACAGGGAGAACATATCCAAACTCTAGTTGAGCGAATCAAGGCGCATCACGTTGAAGTTTTAGCGGATATTTCTACCTATAAGGAAGCCGTGCAGGCGGAAAAATATGGTGCTGATGCGGTATCAACTACTATGGCTGGTTATACGGATTATTCGCAGCAGTTGTTGGGACCCGATTTTATTTTAATTCAGAAATTGGTAAGGGACTTACGTATACCAGTAGTGGGTGAAGGTAAAATCAATACACCGGAAGATTTAAAAAAAGTCTATGAGGCAGGGGCTTATGCAGCGATTGTGGGTTCGGCTATTACTAGACCTCAATTGATAACTCAGAAATTTGCTGCTGTATTAAAAAATTGAGGTAGACAGAGATAATGGTGTTCAAGTTACTTATGGACAGTAGGTTACGATTATAAAAAATGAAATTGAAGAGATTTTTTATAAAAAATAAATAAATAGCTGCTTGGATGGAGCTTTTATGTAATAAGAGGATTTTGGTATGAGTATAGTGGAAAAGTTAGAACTGCCTGATTTTAAGGCATCCAAATCAGATA
>JARBTT010000055.1 GCA_029240055.1 Anaerosinus sp. | reverse complement strand
GATACGAATTTGTCAGGCGTGAGATAATGTCTTACAATTGAAGTAAGTAAAATTGTAGGATGTGTTAAGTATATGGAGTTACGATTATTAGAAACTTTTCTTTTAGTTGCAAAGATGGAAAATATCACGCAAGCTGCGGAACAATTAAATTTTAGTCAGCCGACAGTAACAGCTCAAATTAGAACGCTCGAAGAACACTTTGGCGTTTTACTGTTTGAACGAGTGGGAAAAAAATTATATATAACAGAAGCGGGGCAACGCTTGATTGGTTATGCAGAAAAATTACTGTTAATCCAAGGGGAAGCGCAAGCGGCCCTGCAAGAATTTTCGTATGATAAAGTGATTAAGGTAGGCCTTGGCACGGCGGTTGCAGCACATACACTTTCGCCTGTCTTACAGGAATTTCAAAAACAATTTTCTAATGTATCGGTAAGCATTGAGCATTGTTTTGACATTCCGATTGCGGTGAAAGGCATCTTAGATAATAGTTTTGATTTTGCAATTATCCACGATGAAATTTCTAATAATAGAATTATGCAATTTGATATTATAGCTCAAAAACTGATGTGGGTTGCTCATCCTTGTCTGATTGAGAAGTATGGAAGTGATGTGTGGGAGCATCCGTTTATTGCGTTGAAACAGGGGAAAATTTATCGAAAGAAATATGATAAGCTGCTAAAAGAAAAAAGAGTAAGACCTGTTTTGGAGTATAGTGATTCGGAAGCAATTCGCCAAGCAGTACTGAATGGCTTGGGTGTTGGGGTATTGCCAGAAGTGCTAGTGAAAAATGATTTAGTGGAGGGTACGCTGCTTGCATTTAGTAACGCACCTAAGTTGACAATCAATTTTTCGGTGATTTTTCATCGAGAAAAAACGTTTACGATCCCAATACGTACTTTATTAGAAATGCTTGCTGAGCAGGCAAATATTGATAGTAATTTATTAGAGTATATAAGAGATATCTAGAAAAGTAGGGGATGAAATGGCTGAAATCTATGCGGCTGAACAGAGTAAAACACATAAAAAGGCATTAATGACAGGGAGTTTAGCACATTTTATCCAGGATGGGTTTACGGATATGCTGTATATTTTTTTCCCCGTCTGGCAGACACAATTTTTATTCACCTTTACCGAAATCGGTTTATTGAAAACACTTTTTTCTGGCACTATGGCGGGATTTCAAGTGCCGGCAAGTTCGCTTGCACGCCGAATTGGTGCCTTTAATTTATTATTATTTGGGATCATTCTTACAAGTTCAGCTGTTTTTTTCTTGGGATATGCACGAGTACCAATCGTATTAGGCTGCTTTCTCATCGTTGGCGGATTGGGTGCCAGTGTACAGCATCCAATATCTTCGTCGCTCATATCTGATGCTTACCTAGACGTCAATACACGCAGAACTGCTTTGAGTACTTTTAATGTAGCTGGTGATATCGGTAAACTAGTTTTGCCGGGGACAGCCGCATATTTGATGATACAGTATAGTTGGATGACAGTGAGCCATATACTCGGTATTTTTGGTATAGCGGTAGCTGTTGTTATTTTTCTGAATCATCGAGATACTGAGCAAGTAGATAAAATTACCGAAGCCGAGCAGTCTCCAAAAGCCGTTGGAGGCTTTAAATGGAAGGGGCATGAAGCTTTCTGGTCTTTATCAACAATTGGGATCATTGATAGTGCAACGCGAATGGGCTTTTTAACTTTTTTACCGTTTTTATTACAGGAAAAAGGTGCAGGGCTGGCAACCATAGGATTGGTACTTTCGCTTATCTTTGCTGGGGGCGCCGCCGGTAAATTTGTTTGTGGGATACTGGCGATTAAGTTTGGGATATTACGGTCAGTAATTGCTACCGAACTTATGACGAGTTTATGTATTTTGGCTATGATTATTTTTCCGTTAAATACGGCAGTGTTATTTTCTCCTTTGATTGGCATCGTGTTAAATGGTACTTCGTCAGTGCTTTATGGAAGTGTCCCTGAATTGGTATCAGAAGAACGACGTCAACAAGCTTTTGCAATTTTTTATACCTTAACAATCGGTTCAGGCGCAATATCTCCTTCTATTTATGGCGTGGTAAGTGATATCGTTGGGATACAAACTGCCGTAATCATCGTTGCATTAGTTGTACTTCTTACGATTCCATTAACAGTGCCCCTAAGAAAAAAAATATAGTACAAAACTGGCTTGGATAGTATTATTGGTGCCATTTGCAAAAGAAAAAAGACTTCCGAAATCTTCGGAAGTCTTGATTTATTTATAAAGCCAAGAATATCTTAATGTTTTTAAAAGCTACTACAATTTGTAATTGATCGAATTTGTAAAAAATTATCGTTGTATTTTTATATAGCCCAATCTTCGCAATTCCATACATCTGTTACAATGTCTTTATAAAATTCTGGTTCATGACATACTAAAATTATACTGCCACTATATGCTTTTAAAGCTCGTTTAAGTTCGCTTTTGGCATATACGTCCAAATGATTTGTCGGTTCATCTAAAACTAATATATTCGTTGGCTTATTAATAAGTTTGCATAGTCTGACCTTAGCTTGTTCTCCGCCGCTTAATCTATTAAAGGGGCTTTCTATATGTTTTCTAGTCAAGCCGCATTGCGCTAAGTTACGCCTTACTTCGCTTTGAGTAGAATCAGGAAATTTGAACCAAACGTCATCTAATACAATATTCGTATTATCTTCGGCAAGTTCTTGTTCAAAGTAACCGACTTCTTGATAATCTCCTAAATTGATTTTTCCATTGATCGGCTGCAATAAACCAAGCAAGCTTTTTAGTAAGGTTGATTTTCCTAAGCCATTCGCACCTACAAGTGCAATTTTTTGGTCCCTTTGCATTTTTAAGTTTAGCGATTTGCTTAAAGGTTGATGATAGCCAATGACTAAATTTTTAGCTTGGAAAATTACGCTGTCAGAGCGGCGGGCTTTTATAAATTCAAAATGAGGTTTTATAGCTTCACTCTTGATTTCAATTCGTTCAATTTTATCTAATTTCTTTTCTCGTGATTTTGCTTGCTTGGCAGTTGAAGCCCTAGCTTTATTTTTTCGTACAAAATTTTCGAGCTTTGCAATCTCATTTTGTTGTTCCTTATATTCAATGACGAGCTGTTCTTGTTTTATGTCATGAAGTTTAAGGAAATGGTTGTAATCGCCAACATACCTTGTTAATTTTTTATGTTCAAGATGGTAAACGACATTGATGACACTATTTACAAATTCAGTATCATGAGAGATTAGTATAAAAGCATTTTCATAACTTATTAAATAGTTTTTTAACCACTCAATATGTTCTTCATCCAGATGATTCGTCGGTTCATCTAACAATAAAACATCAGGGGTTTCTAAAAGAAGTTTAGCGAGTAGAACCTTGGTTCTTTGCCCACCGCTTAAATTTGAGGCATCTACGTCTAAAAATTCCCGAATCCCAAGACCTGCTGCAGTGGCTTCGATTTTTGAATCGATACCATAAAAATTATTAGCATCTAAGACATCTTGCATAGTGGAAATTTTAAGCAGTGTTTTGTTGCTTTCTTCTTCCGTCATGTCACTCAATTCATTATATAAATCAGTGATTTTTTTTTCGATATCAAATAAATTTGAAAAGGCACCTTGCAAGACAGTTGCTACGGTGTTGCCATTTTTAAGGTCAACATGCTGATCCATATAGCCAATACTGATTTTACTATTCCAGTCAATGTTGCCTTCATCTGGCAATAACTGATTGGTGATGATTTTCATAAAGGTTGATTTTCCTTCGCCATTAGCACCAACTAGCGCAATATGCTCGCCTTTTAGTAATCTAAAAGATACATTGCTGAATATGATTCTTTCTCCAAATGAATGGCTCATATTTTCAACTGATAAAATACTCATTATTTTCTTACTTCCTTTATGGTAGGTATACTTTTGGGCACATAAAAATCACATGATAAACACTCAGATTCATATACAATTCTGTACTATATGTGACGATATAATATGGAAAGGCTTTCTTATCAAATGTTGCTAGTGAAATGTGGAAAAGTGATCCTAAAATTTTTATATAAAAATTCTAAACACTCCATTATTTCATAAATAAAAGAAAGTGTCAAACTTTATGGGTAAAATAATTTTGGAAATCTTGATGTATTTGAGAGGTTTAGACGGAACGGTTGGTAATATTAAGCTGGTTACATATTTTAAAAAGCACGAATTCTCTTTTGCTATGTGGGGATGTGGAATGAGATATAAATATTATTATCGCAAAAATTCTCTTAGCAGACGAATGAATGCTTGGGCAGGGTGGGAAAGATAGCGACCTTTGCGATAAATAATGATGACTGTGCGATGCGGTGCAGGGTCTAAGGAAAAATAGCAGGGGCTTTTACTGGTGGAAATAGTAGCCCGAACTAGCGTGTCTGGTAGAAGAGCAGCGCCCATTCCAGCCCCAACTAAGGCTTGAGCAGCGTCCATACTCTGGGTTTCGAGTAAAATGTGTGGATTGAATTTGGCTTGGGTACATAAGTCAAACAAGGTTTTGTGCAATTTCTGTCCTTGATCCATCAAAATAAAAGGAGTTTGAGCGACGTCTTTTATTTTGATGGCTGGTAGATTACTGTAATCACCAGGCTCGCGTTTGAACTTTAGGCATAATGGATGCTGTGGCGGCAGAGCTAACAGGAGCTCTTCTTGGAAGAGTTCCTCGTAGTCAAAAACATTTAAATTAATTGGCAGTAAGGATAAAGAGAAATCTGTCAGGCCTTCACGGGCTAGATCTTCCAAGTTTAGTGTTGTATCTTCGCGCAAAATAAGTTCGATGCCGAGAAATTTCTGCGTAAAAATTGGAATGATTTGTGAAAGCAGGTAAGTGTTGCGAAAAGGCGAACTGCCAATCGTCAGGCGCCCGCGGCGCAGGTTAGCAGCGTCATCTACTTTTTTTATGAACTGGTCACTAAGGTCGAGGATTTGCTGGGCCATTTCGACATATAGTTTGCCGATGTAGGTAAGCTGTAGTGGTGTACAGCTCCGGTCAAATAAAGCAGCGCCGATCTTTTCTTCAAGTTTTAAAATGAGCTGGCTTAAAGATGGTTGGGAGATATAAAGCTTTTTTGCAGCGAGAGAAAAGCTTTTTTCTTCGGCGACTTTAAGAACGTACTTGAGCTGACGGTATTCCATTTGCATTGCCTCCAGTATAGGTAAAAAGTTATAAAGATCATAAATTTATTCGTATTATACTTATCTGTAAGCATACATTATACTTTTAATTGTGTAAAGCATAGGCGCGCCACTAACATGAAAACAGAATTTTCGTAATTTAACAACAAATATGTATTCTTATAGGAGGCTTAGAAATGACTCGTTTAAATCGAGGCTTTATCGTTATGGTATTGCTGGCTGTTCTTTGGTTTATTCCAGTGCCATCAGGACTGTCGGTGACGGCTTGGCATTTATTTGCGATATTTGCAGCAACTATTTGTGGTTTTATTTTGCAACCAATGCCTCTTGGAGCGGTAGCACTGGCCGGCATTACTTTTTCGGCTTTAACGGGAACTTTGAAGCCAGCCGCGGCTTTGGCTGGTTTCAGCAATACAACCATTTGGCTGATTGTATCTGCGTTTCTGTTTGCTAAAGGATTCATCAAGACCGGACTAGGACGGCGAATTGCCTATAAACTCATTGCGCTGTTTGGCAGCAGTACGCTGAAACTCGGTTATACGCTAGTGCTTAGTGATTTTATTATCAGTCCGGCAACGCCCTCCAATACAGCTCGATCTGGTGGTATTATGTTTCCAATTGTACGCAGTCTGGCTTCGGCTTTTGGCTCAGAGCCAGGACCGACAGCGAAGAAAATCGGGGCGTATATAATGGTTACTTCGTTTCAGGCAGATGCGTCGATTGCAGCGATGTTCTTGACGGCCTGTGCACCGAATCCATTGATGGCGACTTTGGCTACTCAGACTGCTGGAATCGATCTCAGCTGGGGAACTTGGGCGTTGGCAGCAATTGTACCGGGACTGTTGTCAATCTTGATCATTCCTTATTTCATCTACCGAGTATATCCGCCAGAAATCAAGAAAACCCCGGAAGCTCAGGTGATTGCTAGGCAAGAACTTAACAACATGGGCGTTATGACAAAAGCAGAAAAAATTATCAGCTGCGTCTTCATTGGGGCCTTACTATTGTGGAGTACTTCGCAGTATACGCGCCTAGATGCGACTATTGTTGCGCTTCTCGGTGTAACAGTCATGATTATGACCGAGGTGTTGACATGGAAGGATGTAATCAGTGAACAAGGCGCTTGGGATAGTATGATGTGGATGGGAGCAATCATTGGACTAGCGGATTCCTTGAACAAGGAAGGTTTTGTACCTTGGTTTGCCAAAAGCGTGACGGGCCTATTGGATGGTGTATCATGGGTTCCGACGCTTGCAGTGTTATTTATTGTCTATTTGTATAGTCACTATGCATTTGCCAGTCTTTCTGCGCATGCCACGGCAATGTATGCGGCATTTCTTGCTGTAGCAGTGGGCGCAGGTGCACCGCCTTATCTGGCGGCAATGGGGCTTGCAGTTCTGTCGAATCTTATGGCAGGACTCACACATTATGCAACTGGAGCGGCACCAATCTATTTTGGCACAGGTTTTATCGAGCAGAAGGATTGGTGGCGTATTGGCTTCATGGCCTCCGTCGTGAATTTCGTACTTTGGATTGGCTGCGGTGCGGCTTGGTGGAAGTTTATTGGTCTTTGGTAAGAACTATTTAATAAGAAAGAGGTTGATATTTATGACAAAAGAAGAAGCAATATCACGGCTAACAGATACGATTGCAAAATTTGTGGCTTATACGGGCAAACAATTGCCGGATGATGTACGCCAGAAGTTGAAGGAACTGGGTGAGCAGGAGGAAGCACCTCTAGCGAAAATTATCTATGAAACGATGTTCAAGAATCAAGAGCTTGCTGTAGCGTTAAACCGGCCAAGTTGCCAAGATACCGGGGCAATTCAATTTTTCATCAATTGCGGGGTGAAATTTCCTTATATAGGTGAGCTGCAAGATATTTTGCGTGAAGCGGTGATTCAAGCTACAAAAGAAGCACCGTTGCGTCATAATAGTGTAGAAACTTTTGATGAGTACAACACAGGTAAAAATGTGGGTAAAGGAGTGCCGACGATTTTTTGGGAAATGGTGCCTAATAGCGATGTGCTCGAGCTCCATACCTATATGGCTGGTGGTGGCTGTAGCCTTCCAGGTAAAGCTATGGTGCTAATGCCAGGTGAGGGGTATGAAGGAGTGACTCGTTTTGTCATGGATGTCATGACAAGTTACGGACTCAATGCTTGCCCGCCACTTTTGGTTGGTGTCGGCATTGGGACGTCCGTTGAAACAGCAGCACTTTTATCGAAGAAAGCGTTGATGCGCCCAATCGGTTCGCATAATGAAAACCAGCGTGCTGCTTCGATGGAAAAATTACTGGAAGATGGTATCAATAAAATCGGTTTAGGTCCACAAGGACTTACCGGTAAGAATTCGGTTCTTGGTGTGCATATCGAAAACACAGCCCGTCATCCTTCAGTCATCGGAGTTGCTGTCAATATTGGCTGCTGGTCGCATCGCCGTGGACATATTGTTTTCGACAAGAACTTGAACTATACGATTGATTCTCATACGGAGGTGGATTTCTAATGGCAAAGAAAATATTGACAACACCAATTAAAGCAAAAGATTTGGCAGACATCAATGTCGGTGATATTGTGTACCTAAATGGTTATATTACGACTTGTCGTGATGTAGCGCATCGTCGTCTTATTGAGGAAGGGCGAGAATTACCCGTTGATATCGATGGTGGCGCCATCATGCATGCTGGACCGATTATTCGCACCTTAGGCGATGATCAGTACGAAATGGTATCGGTTGGGCCAACAACGAGTATGCGTATGGAAAAATTCGAAAAAGAATTCATCAAAGAAACGGGCGTTAAGCTCATTGTTGGTAAAGGCGGCATGGGGACAGGAACTATGGAAGGTTGCCGTGACTATAAAGCGATTCATACAGTATTTCCAGCAGGTTGCGCGGTAGTGGCTGCAAATTGTGTAGAAAAAATCGAAACGGCAAATTGGAAAGATTTGGGTATGCCGGAAACTCTCTGGACGTGTAAAGTGAAAGAATTTGGTCCCCTTATCGTTTCGATCGATACGCATGGGCGAAATCTTTTTGAAGAAAATAAAGTCAAATTCAATGAGAAAAAAGAAGAAGCCATTGCTGAAATTTGTAAGCATGTGAGCTATATTAAATAAAAACTATAATTTAATGCTCGTACACAAAAAAAGCCTCCGATAACTCGGGGGCTTTTGATTTCATTAGAATTGATAATAAGTTTTGAACCTACGATCTGTTCATCACGAATAAGTTCTCTACCAACGGAATTTACATTTTATACAGTACTGTTACTTCGTTTAGGCGCTTATGAAGGAGTTTATTGAAAAAGGTCATCACCACTTTTATGCTCAAAACCAGGATGGCTATCAAATCTGACAACGCCTACGACAGCTTTACCTTGTACTGCATTTTTAATCTTTGCAACACCCTCAACGCCAAATCCAGCGCAAAGCTCAATGGCCTCAACACCTTGTGTCACTAAATCTTTGGCAACAGTTACTGCTTCTTGGTAGCTCTTTACGCCGACGGTATGTAATTGAACAACTGGGGCGTTAATAATTGCCTTGTGAACGTTAGAATCCGTTTCTGGAGCGATAAAAATAAATGCCGCTTTAAAAGCCATAAAAATCATTCCTCTCAATAATCAAAAGTAGTGGATATCCGATTGAATTCACTACCTATATAATATATCAATCAGTTAGCTTTTCATTGTAAAAATGCGACATGAAATTTTCATCTTGTAGAAAGGCCGAGGGAGATTCACCAACGTTGTTTTTAAACTCTTTGATGAAATGTGATTGATCATAATAGCCATTTGCTAATGCAAGGTCTACGTAATGCTTATTTTTATGGAGTAATAAATTTTTTACTACGGATTCAAAGCGCGCAATTCGTTGAAAGGTTTTAGGGCTAACACCTACGGATTCTTTTAGTTTTCGCTGAAATTGCCGATCACTGATGAATAAATCGCCACTGATATCTTTTAATTTGGTCGTATTATACTGATAAAGTATATTTTTAACAGCAAGGTCCACCCACGGCTCTGAACGGTGGTGTTTTTTGAGAAATTCCATGAGGAAGCTTTCTATGATTCTGATCCGTTCTTCTAGAGTTCTTGCCCCGATGATTAATTGCTCAAACTCATTACCTTTTTTGCCCCAGAGGTCTTTGATATCGATAAAAGAATCGATTAAATCGTTGCTTGCTTCATTACAAAAATGCCGAAAAGCTCCAGCGCGAAATCGTACAGCGATAAACCCTATGCGGTTTGTTGGTTTTAAAGGATAGAAGCCATAGCGAGGCGATATAATATGGCAATTTGGTAATAGATTTTTGCCACTCGGAGTTAGGAGAGCTGGTGGTTGATGATAATGAAACATTAATTCAGTTCCCGTACCTGGCAGGAGCTTTGGTAAGTCTTGTTCATCCTCCCACAACCAATAACGGCTGATATATGGTCGTAAGCATGTATTCGGTTTTAAATTCCATACTTTCATAAGCTAACCTCTAGTATTCAGTGCTTTTTAAGAATTAATTTTCCTAGCGATAATGTAATTCACCGCATGTTGATGAAAAATATTAGCTGAATTACAATCAATAATTTGTTCTTCGCACTGAAGGATCTCCCAATCATGATAATATCTGGCTAAGTCGCCGGACATATAAAAGAATTCGTTTTTCTCCCAGTCAGGTGCAACTTTAATAAATGGTTTTTCGACGAAGACTAGATGTGCATTTAACCCACCAATGCAGGTGTGTCTCTTATATTTTTCAAAGTGATTTTGCCGTTGATCTAGCGGTAAAAATTGCAGTGAACCAATAGAATAAATCACATCATAAAGAGTAGTTAGTTCATAGCCAATCATATTAGCGTGAATGATATTTACACTGCAACCGGCAGACTGACTATACTGTTTTATTTTTTCTACACCAGGTACGGAAATTTCTAATGAATCTACATTAAAACCGCACTTAGAAAAATAAACCGAATCCCTACCTTCGCCGCTACCAATATCTAATAAGAGTTTGTCTTGCTGAACTTCATCCTGCATAATTTCTACAACCCGTTCAGCAAGTTCGGAATGCTTTAGTCCCCAATAATATTCCTCTTTCGTATATTCACTATCATATGGACTTGGGGTTTCTATGGTACTATTCCCAGTAAGCAACTTGTCGATGGATACATCTAGTACCTTTGCCAATAAAGGTAACAGTGCTGTATCTGGTAAAGCGTTGTTGTTTTCCCATTTAGAAATCGCTTGTGGAGTAACATTTAAAAGTACGCTCATCTGTTCTTGCGTATAGCCTTTTTCTTTTCGCAACAATGTAATTCGTTGCCCAATCTTATTATCAATAGTCATAGCAGAAAACTTCCTCTTAATATAGTTCAGCGCTGATACTACTATTGTATCCTTGGTTGCTAGCGAAGTCTACCAAACATTAGTTGTAGCTAAACGTAGGTAAAGCAACCAATAGTTGAGCTTGAACTATCAAAAATGTAGTTGAGTCTATCTGCTATAAAAATAGCACCCTGTTTTCTGAAATCATCTAAAGATTAGCATCATTAACACTTATATTTCTTGAACTGAAGACTTTTTTTGCAACACCAACAGCATTTAGAACTCTTGGGAAACCAGTGTAAGGGATGCATTGCATAAAGACTTCAATTATTTTTTGTGGAGTGATTCCGACGTTTAGTGCACCATTGATATGTACTTCTAGCTGAGTTTCACACCCACCTAATGTTGCTAAACTTGATAATGTGATGAGTTCTCGTTCTTGTAAATTTAAGTTTTCTCGGCAGTAGATATCACCAAAAGCGAACTCGACAATATATTTTCCTAAATCAGGGGCAATGTCCCCAAGCGCCGCAATTACTTTTTCTCCGGCAGTACCATCTACCGCTGCTAATTTTTCTAGACCTTTTTCAAAACGATTGATTTCCATTGTGATGACCTCCTATATTTGTTATAATCGAATTGTAACTCTTAAAGTTAACTTTAAGTCAAGAGGTATTTTAAAATGAATTATTCGATTGGACAATTTTCAACGATAACCAATATAAGTTCACCTACTTTACGGTATTATGAAAAAGAGCAAATCCTTGTTACTAACCGTGATGCAATAGGAAGACGTTTCTATACAGAAGAAGATATTACGTGGATTCTATTTATTAAAAAATTAAAGGATACCGGAATGTCTATTAAAGATATTAGAGAGTATGCAATCCTCAGATATCAAGGAGATTCTACAATGCAGCAGCGACTCGAAATACTAGAGAAGCATAAAGTATTTGTAATGGAGGAAAAAGCGAAGTGGGAGCGTAATCTGCAAAATCTGGATGATAAAATTGAAATCTATAAAAGTAGGTTAAATCTACATTAAGAATAAAAGCAGAGTTAAAAAATTTGCAAACATAGAGGGGAAAAGATATATCTTGATACTATTTGCTTCAAGATGATGCATGCTTGACAAGAATTTTAGTTTATGTTAAATTTAGTACCGAAAGGTCAGTATTAAATTATGGATGTGACAATAGGATGAAAAAAAATACTCCTGATGCTAAAAATAGAATATTACAGGCTGCAATTCAGGTTTTTGCTGAAAAAAGCTTCGAAGGTTCAAGAGTGGATTCGATTGCAAAAGAAGCGAATGTACCAAAATCAGTCATCTATTATCATTTCAAAAGTAAAGATGAGATTTTAGGTGTCCTGATTCAAGACTTTCTACGCGAGTATCTTGACTTAATCGTAATGGATGAAACAGATACACATCAAAAAAGGGGAGAGCAATTATCCGAACGATTTGAGACACGGTATGCAAAGTTTGAAGAAAAAAATGCAGACCTAATTCGCATTATTCTGATTGAATGTTTAAAAAAATCAAATGAAAAACCAGTTATTTTTAAGATGGTTGAAGACATGATAGAAAAAGAAACTGTGCTTCATCATTGGAAAGATGACGAAAAGCAGGAGAGGTTAGTTGCGGAATTCTTTACTCGGTTCATTCCTACCTATGCCTATACTTGTTTTCGTGAATCCTGGATGAAGTATTTCGGTATTGAAAGAGACGCCTTAGATAAACTTTTTGCTAAAACGTTTATGGCAACTCATGGTGCATATCATAAGTACCATGAGTAATTTTTTAAGCTTTTAATACTGAATGGTCAGTATTAAAATAAATTAATAAATAAATTAAAAATGTATGCAATTTTAATTTTCTAAGGGGGAATTTTAAATGACAACGTTTATATTAACGTTAAGCGCACTCATGGTTATATCAAGTATGTATGTACTTATTCCACTTATAAATCAACTATCAATGGTTTTTCAGGCATCTACTTATTTAACCGCATCTGTTAATAGTGTATTTTCTTTATTTTATGCAATCGGATTTTTGTTTTTTGGGCCATTGTCGGAGCGATATGGGAAGAAACGAGTGATTGTTTTTGGCATGTTCTCTTTAGCAATTGTTACGTGCATTGCTGGGTTTTCAAACTCAATTGAGTGTTTAATTGTATGCCGAGCATTCCAAGGTTTTGTAGCAGCGTCGTTTGCTCCAGCAGCCTTTGCCTATGTTTTCGATTGTTTTCCTAGTGAGAAGAGAATGGTTGCAATGACTTGGATTACAACCGGATTTCTCGCAGCCGGAATTATTGGACAGATCATGAGTTCCTTGTTAATACAAATCTTTAGCTGGCAATATATCTTTTGGATATTTGCCTTGTTTTATAGTGTTCTTTCCCTAATGAATCAACAAGAATTAAGTTCTAATGCTGTAGTGCGGCAAGCAGATGGTGAGGGGACCGTAAGAATAGTAAGGCGACTAGTTCAAAATCCCTCATTACTGAAAGCATATATCATAGGATTTACCCTTTTGTTATCCTATGTAGCCTTGTATTCTTCGATTGGAAACTATTTAAGTTCGGTACTAAAGTTTTCCTCACATGAAATTTTTAATATTAGGGCGATTGGAATTATCGGAATGTTGGGATCACTTTTGGTTCGTCCATTAACCCAAAAGTATCATTTTAGCAAGATTGTGGCATTAGGCATCAGTATTATGATGATAAGCGTGATTATTCCTATCATCATGACAACTAAAGGCGCAATTATATTTTCGTTGGTCTGTTTTGTTGCAGGAATAGCCATAACGATTCCGTGTTTAATTTCGCTTATAGGCCAATTGGCAGGTAATGATAGTGGCTTAGCAGTTACAGGATATACGTTTATCACCTTTGTTGGCGCTAGCGTAGGTCCGCTCGTTGCCAATGTTGGGGAGTTTAAACTAGTTGCTATACTTTTAGTAAGTATTTTATGTATTGCATTAGGATCAATATTAAACATTAGAAAGACTGAATTACAATAGTTTGAGCATAATGCAAAATACAATGCTGAGTAAATAGTAAATCCTTTTTTTATAAAATAGAGTAACAGAATTGGAGCTGGTACATAATGAAAGTTGTTGGGATTAACGGGAGTCCTCGTAAAGATGGTAATACAGCGATATTGATTAAAGCAGTGTTTGAAGAACTGAATCAGCAGGGCATTGATACAGAATTAATTTCTTTGGCTGATAAAAATATCAAAGGGTGCATCGCTTGCAGAGCCTGTATAAAAAATAAGAATCAACAATGCGTGATTAAAAATGATGACTTCAAT
>JARBTT010000246.1 GCA_029240055.1 Anaerosinus sp. | reverse complement strand
ATGATCACCCCAAACAAACCAAAAATAATCATATTCTCAATGATTGGCACTACTAGGATATTCGCGATTAGCGCACTCAAAGAAACACTATTAAAGTACCACGCTAAAAACGGTAATACACTGAGTTGCGCCGCAATTGTGATCGCCATATTAATCGCAACATACTTTGGCAACCTTACCAACAGTTTGGTCAACACTGGCGATAAATATAACAAGCCTGCTGTTGCCGCAAAAGAAAGCTGAAAACTAATATCGTAGATCAATTGCGGACTCATCGCTAGCATCACTAAACTGACCAAAGCTAATGCTACACAAGCGTCTTTTTCCCTTCCTAACGCCAAGGCAACGAACGTCATAATCCCCATTGCCGCTGACCGCACCACCGGAGGTACACCGCCAGAAAATACCGCATAGATTGACACTGTCGCAATAACAAAAACAGCGGTAACAAGCGGACTAAAGCGTAGCAGACTCCCGACTTTTTGCATCGTCCCAGCCAATAGAGCAATATGCGAACCAGATACCGATAAAATATGGACAATCCCCGTTGCTGTAAACGCAGCCGCCAATTCAAGTTTTATTCCTCCATAGCCACCAAAAAGCATAGCAAACACTGCCGCAGCGTCTTGCTTTGGCATTACATTTTCCATTGAGGAAAGAATTTTTCCTCTTATTTCATCGACGGTCCGGCGGAAATTACTTTCTTCATTCACTTGCACCACAGCACTATTTTTTACAGCTTTCAACTTTGCTGTAATGCCCTGCCGGTTCAGCATAGCAACACTATCGATCAAGCCAGGGTTATTATAGCCATGTAGATTTTGCACTTCGCCAATAACCGCTACTTGATCACCATATACAGCAATCGGCAACTCAGGTTTTTGTGTAAGGTTAACAACCACTTTTCCACTGACAGTTTTCTTCTGATGTTCGACTTCTACTTTTGTTACTTCTAAAACATAACGGATGCTCGTTTTACCCTCATCCAGTATTTTGATGCGTGGTGTATCGACTACGCTCCCGGTCACTTTCGCCACGTGTCCAATCTCATTGCTAATGTCATTTGGCGATATCGCCAAATCATGTGTAGCGCGTAAAAACCCCAAAAAGAAAAATAGCAGCAAGACACTATAACTTGCATATTTTTCCCCAATATATAAAAAAAATAGACTACTAAACAACAAAACTACAATCAAACTATATAAAACAGTCAGCGGTACTACCATCTGACCTACGCAAAAAATGCCCGCTATGAATACACCGACCAAGCAATTGATAAAAATAATTGGCTGGCTCATCAACTAAATCTTTATACGGTCAGCAATTTTTTTAAATTTAGCCTCGCTGATCCCACCCACTTTTTTTAAATCTTCGATGGACTGAAACTGACCTTCTTTTTGTCGATATTCAATAATTGTCGCTGCTGTAGCCGGCCCCACGCCCGGAAGTTTATCTAGTTCAGCTTGGTCTGCTGTATTGATATTGATTTTTTCCTCTGAATGACTACTTGTTTTTACCTGACCACCATTATTTCTCGCAGCTTCTGCCTTCGAATTAGCCTGCGTCTGCTGCATTAATACCACATTCTTTTCTGGCACGGTGACTTGAGCACCATCTTTCACCAATTGCGCCATATTGATTTTTGCGGTATCCGCAGTTGGTAACACACCACCACAGACCTCTATTGCATCAATTACTCTGGCACCATCCTTGATTTTCACTACACCTGGTTTATTGACTGCACCTGTCACGTATACTGTAAGCATTTCGCCTGAAAAACGTTCTAGTTTATTGGCTTCATCCAACTCTGCAACCTTGTCTTTCTCATAAAAACCATACATACTGCCTAACATGATCACTGCCGCTAATAATAAAAACACAAGTAGAGACCGCTTATGAAGAGTCACAGCAAATCACCCCAATACATTACTTATTGGAGATAATTCGCCATAATCTTACAATTACCTTTTCCTATAAAGAAAAATTTGTAAATTTTTGCTCAATCGGTTTTGTTACCTCTATTTAAAATCGTTTGATACCAAGCATAAGGAACTTCCATATTCCCCTTACCTCTCCCCAACGTTAAACCAGGTCGATAAATCCCATGAAAATCCGTACCTCCTGTTGGCAATAAATTATATTTTGTCCTTACATACTCTACAAACTCTTGATCAGATTTAGTAAAGTCGGGATACTGCTGTTCGATCCCATCTAGTCCCATCTCACAAAGTTCTTTGATACACTCTTCTTTTTCTGGCGGTGCATACTCTTTTAAACCAATCGATTTATGACAATGCGCTAAAGAAGTAACACCACCTGCATCTTTGATAATCGAGATTGCTTCCTCTACTGCAATATTAATATTGAGACCTTTCATCGCTGGATTTAAATAATCATCCCAAAGATATTGCGCATCTTCTCGTGTTTTATGCGCAACTAAATAACGAAATATAGTATAACGATCCATTTCACCAAGTACGTATGGTGCAATCATTTCTCTTGTTAAATGCACATTGCGTAACTTTAAGCGTTCCAGTAGTTCATCGACACAGTTTTCCTTTATTTTGCGAAACTTTTTATACGCTTCGATAAACAGTGGATTTGTTTCATCAAAACCCAAGCCCAAAATATGAAGTTTCCCACCTCGATAATGAACGCTCATTTCCATACCAGTTAAGAGTTCTATTTCCTTTTTGTCAGCGTATTCTTTTGCTTCGCTAAAACCTGCCATATTATCATGATCCGTAATCGCCATCGCAGACAATCCAGCCTCTTTTGCTAAATCAACCAATTCCATTGGTGTATAACTTCCATCGGTAAAAGTAGAATGCATATGTAAATCAATGATTTTCATCAATATAACCTCCCATTCATTAGTACCATTGTAACATTGTGTAGAAAAAAATAAAATTACCGATTAAAAATTATCTACTATGGTAAAAGTTTAGTGCTGATAAATCATCCTAGTATAACTGGATATAACATACTATTATGTTGTAAAATATAAAGTAGAAAGGTATTTTTCCTCTACAATATCATTGATATTATTCTACATTTTTGATATCATCAATGGTATTGTATATTTTTGTAGTAAAACTCAAATAATGCTAACAAAATCAATCGTATTATAACAATAAATTATTCATAAATTTTGTAGAAAGTTTGGTCATATTGATGTTAAATAACCAACGCATTTTAATTATCCGTTTAAGCTCTATTGGCGATGTCCTACA
>JARBTT010000054.1 GCA_029240055.1 Anaerosinus sp. | reverse complement strand
CCTGTTCCCATACCGAACACAGTAGTTAAGCCTATACACGCCAATGATACTTGGGTGGAAACGCCCTGGGAAAGTAGGTAGTTGCTGGTTAAGATGAAAAGCACTCACTCATGTGGGTGCTTTTTCGTTATATGTAAAATAGATTCGAAGGAACAAGACTGGCGAGAGTGCTGCAGATGATAGGAAGGACGAGAACCTGAGATGAGCAGTACTAATGTACGCGAAACGAAGGATCGCAGGAGTGACAACGCAGATGTGGTGCTCTCGCTTGCCGGACTGGTCTATAGGGTACCACCTGTTCCCATACCGAACACAGTAGTTAAGCCTATAAACGCCAAAAGTACTTGGGTGGAAACGCCCTGGGAGGATAGGTAGCTGCCAGTTAGATGATAAGATTCAACTTCGGTTGGGTCTTTTTTTTTGTTGTGTAAAAATAGAGAAAACCTCACTTTTGTGAGCACTTTTTCATTAATGGTTTATAAAATTTATTCCCCATGCAGGATTAAGTATTAATTTGGGCGAAAATTGAAATAAAGTACTTAAAATTCAAAAAAAATTCATATTTAAACCAATAAATAGGTCTTTTGTAATAGTGCTACATTATGATTTTTTTTCTATAATTAAGATAAGGGATGAGGTGCAATAATGAGACAGATAAATATTAATGAAGTTCAGCCGGGAATGACGTTAGCTCGTACACTTATAAATGATAATATGATTATAGTACTAGCAGAAAACACTCTTTTGTCACAAGCACATATTACTAGATTGAAATTCTTGGATGTAGGGACAGTATGTGTTAAGGATGATTATGATTTAGATCCTAGAGAAATGCTTGTGCAATCAATGTTAAATCGTAGCAACGGATTTGTTACGGAATATCAAGAAGTTTTGGTTGTCGTTGAAAAGCTTTTTAATGAAATCGCTAAAAATAAAGAAATTCCAATGAAAAAGATGAAAAAGATCGTTGATGATTCGATTACAGCGATGGTTCGTCAAAGCGGTGTTATTGATTATCTATATGAGCTAAAATCTATGGATAATTCAACGTATAACCATTCATTGCGTGTTTCAATCTTATCTGGAGTGTTGGCAAAATGGTTACATTATAAAGAGGCTGATATTCAAAATGTTATTTTCGCTGGCTTTTTACACGATATTGGAAAAACTCAATTAGATAAAAAGATAATTGAGAAAAATATCGAAAATTTATCCGAAGAAGAAGAAGAAATCTATATGCAGCATACAGTAGAGGGATATAAAATTATATCGGAAAAGCCTGATTTAGCCGATGGTGTTAAACGGGCAGTTTTACAGCACCATGAAAGAATGGATGGTTCAGGATTCCCATTTAATTTAAATGGTGATGATATTCATGATTATGCTAAGATTGTAGCTGTTGCCGATATCTACGATAGTATTACGACCGAGAGGGAAGGCTTTCTTAAGCAAACCCCTTTTTCTGCATTAGCACGCATTAGAAAAGAAATGTTTCAGGTATTGGATCCTAAAGTTTGTATGCCATTTTTAATTAATGTGCAAGAGGCTTTCATCGGTTCAAAAGTTTTATTATCAGATAAAACAAAGGGCATTATTATCCAATACGAAAAGGATTATGCCGCTTTGCCTTTGGTAAGATTGACTACAGGTGAAATTGTTGATTTAAATAAAAGAACAGACTTAAGTGTTGTTGAATATAATCCAGCATAGTTATTAGTATAAGCCATTACAGAAAAAAACTAGTATAGGTTAGCAGCTAGATTGCTAACCTATACCAGTTTTTCATAATCAATAATAAAAGGTTGGATATTATCCAACCTTTTAGAATATAAATGGAGGAGTGTTAACTCCCTCGTTTATTTATATACAATTAAGCTTTGCCGTTGCAACCAAGAACGTGAACAAGTTTATTTTTCACTAAATCTTTAATATTTGCTCTAGCAGGAGATAAGTATTGTCTTGGGTCAAAATGAGATGGATTAGCGAACATGTATTCTCTAATACCAGCAGTTAAAGCAAGACGTAAATCAGAATCAATGTTAATTTTGCAAACAGCCATTTTAGCAGCTTCGCGTAACATATCTTCTGGGATACCAATAGCATCCGCTAAATTACCACCGTTTTTGTTAATGATTTCAACATATTCTGGAATAACAGAAGATGCACCATGTAAAACGATTGGGAAGTTAGGAAGTCTTTTTTCGACCTCTTTTAATATATCAAAACGAAGTTTTGGGTTTTGACCAGGTTTGAATTTAAAAGCGCCATGGCTTGTACCGATAGCAATCGCTAAAGAGTCAACACCAGTGCTTTTTACAAATTCTTCAACTTGTTCTGGTTGAGTATAAGAAGCGTTTTCAGCTGATACGTTTACATCATCTTCAATGCCAGCTAGTTGTCCTAATTCACCTTCAACTACAACGCCTTTGCTGTGTGCATACTCAACAACGCGTTTTGTTAATTCAATATTGTCTTTAAAACTATGATGGGAACCATCGATCATAACGGAAGTGAAACCGCCATCAATGCATGATTTACAAGTTTCGAAATCAGCACCATGATCTAAGTGAAGTGCAATCGGAAGATTGGTATCTTCGAGAGCTGCTTGTACTAAATGTACTAAATAAGCGTGTTTTGCATATTTTCTTGCACCAGCGGAAACTTGAAGAATAAGCGGAGCTTGTACTTCTTTCGCCGCTTCTGTGATACCTTGGATGATTTCCATGTTGTTTACATTGAAAGCACCGATTGCGTAACCGCCTTCATAAGCCTTTTTAAACATCTCTGTAGTCGTAACTAATGGCATAATATTACCCCCTAAGTAAATTATATAACTATTACTAACTTGTTAATTATATCATATTTTATAAACTTGTAATATAGATATATGGAGATATACTTTAAATTTATTTTAAAATTATTATTGAGTATTGATAATTTTCTGAATATCTTTAGATAATCGACTGATTACTTCAATTTTCTGCTTTGTAACTGGATGAATGAAACTCAAAGACTTTGCATGTAAAGCTTGCCGGTGAATTAAGTTTGTTGGTCCACCATATAAGTCGTCACCGAGGATCGGATGACCAATATAAGATAGATGAACACGGATTTGATGTGTTCGTCCTGTCATAAGTTCTACTTCTAATAATGAGAATGTTTGGAAGTTTTTTATGGTTTTGTAATGAGTGAGGGCTTCTTGACCAGTTTCTGCTACCATGCGTTCAATAATGCTATCTGGTTTACGGTCAATCGGTGCATTGATTAATGCTTCACTGGGGGTAGGAATTCCTAAAACTAGCGCTTGATAAATGCGCTTGAGCGTTTTTGGCTGAGTAAATGAGAATAAATGCTGGATGTGCGGCATCTTTGCAATTAAAACTAGACCAGAGGTGTCTTTATCAAGACGATGTACGGGATGAAAGGAAAGGGGCAATCCCTTTTGTTGATAGTAGAATAAAATACCGTTTGCTAAGGTATTATAATGTTCTTTGGTCGTGGGATGTACCAATTGTCCAGCTGGTTTATCAATGACAATTAGGTATTCATCTTCATAACAGATATTTAATGGCAGTTCAACCGGCACAATTTGTGAGGTGTGCTCGATTTCGTAGCGAATGCAATCCGTGCCTTTCACCATGGCCATTCCAGGGTTTACTAGCATATCGTTGATCTGCAAAGTATTATTTTGCTTGATTTTGCGCCAAAGGGTGAGTGAGATGCCCTCATGTTTACGTAGATAGTTTTTTACTGGTTGTATTTCTATGTCATTGGGAACAATAAAAGTAGGCATACATTCTCCTTATCATATCAAGTATGTGTTAATTTAATTATATTATACATGAATTATAACAAATATAGAGAAACAAAATCTTAGCGGAGAGAATAAGTGATTCTAAAGTATTCTGACCCAATAGTAATAAACAAAATGAAAAAAGGAGTGGATGATAAGCCACCCCTGTTTTTATAGTGTTGTATGAATCATCGAAATAATACTCGCCATACAGTCGCGCTCCACCACCGTAGATTCTGATAAAAAATCTTTCATTGGTTCACCATGAAGGTTATAGACATAAATCATACGCTGATGACGGCGGACTAGAGCAGCTACAAGCGTTAGAATAAGGCTGCGTTTGATTTGGCATTGTGCTTCGTTTGTATCGTCTTCTGTTCGCAGATCTAATCCTACCTGTTTCAGTGAAGTATTCATTGTCTCATCATGCATGGAAATGAGATGAACGACATCAATATAGGTATGCCAATGATGATTTGCCATGTCGTCTAATTTATCTCGAATAGTGTCACTTGCGAGTTGGGCAGATTCTAGTGCAGTTTGCATTAATTGAAGTTGTTCAATACATTCTTCATGTAACGTTCTCATATGATCAAAATCAATTGACATAGGTTTACGATTGCGAAAATTCCTCAAAAAAATAACCTCCTTACTAGTTTTTCTATGTCAGGGACTACTAATGAGCGATTGCCAGAAATCTGAGCATGTGAATAGGAACATACATTGAGATTGGTTTACGATGCAGACAACAATTTACGATAATAAAGTCGCAGCCAACATAGCAAAGTGAGCCGCATAACGCCTCACGACCACAGACTCTGGCATCTACTGAAAATAAAATTTTATTGCCAAGCATGCCAAGCAGACGATCTTTAAAGGATGCATCTGGAAGTGCACACATGTGATGGTCGTAACCATGACATGTCATGTCAGTATCTTTTTCAGCGCAATCGGCATTATACCAATGTGGATAATTACAATCCATAAAGCATTCGACCTCCTCTAGTATTGAAGCAAATATATAGTGTGATTTAGAGTATACTATGAAGAATTCTATAATAGTGCTACCATAAAAGAGAGAATATGTTTCATACATATAAGTTTTGCAGGAAAAATTTAAGTTTATCAAGAATACAAATAAAAAGCATTTTAGGGGGGATTTTTATATGGCAAAAGATTGTTCATTTGACGTAGTATCTGAAACAGATATGCAGGAAGTTAATAATGCCGTAAATCAGGCGATGAAGGAAATTGGTCAACGTTTTGATTTTAGGAACAGCAAGTCTAATATCACATTAGAAGGCAATGATTTAAAGGTAATAAGTGATGATGAATTTAAATTGGA
The DNA here is from genome assembly GCA_029240055.1 of Anaerosinus sp. GTDB lineage: Bacteria > Bacillota > Negativicutes > JARBTT01 > JARBTT01 > JARBTT01. The sequence goes on along the minus strand of JARBTT010000054.1, from coordinate 8,750 downwards.
TAATGTGTTAGATATATTGAAGGCCAAAGCGATTAAACGAAATGTATCAATCAAAAGCTTTGACTATGGAAAAGTCGAAGGCGCTGCTCAAGGAACTGTTCGTCAAATCATTAAAGTGAAAAGTGGCATTAGTAAAGACAATGCGAGAAAAGTGATAAATGCCATTAAAGACACAAAATTAAAGGTACAGGCACAAATTCAGGATGATCAAGTACGTGTTTCAGGCAAAAATAAGGATGATTTGCAACAAGTAATTGCAAAATTAAGACAAGCTGATCTTGATATTGATTTACAATTTATAAATTTTAGAGCATAATTTTATAATTGGTAAAAAATAAGGCGACCAATGTTTTCCGTAAAGGAAATGCATTGGCCGCCTTGTTTTGATAGCTTTATTAATTTTTTTTACCATTTATCATTTCAAGTACTTTAAAGGATAAACTTAAAATGATTGCAACAACAGTGGAAAGCGCCATGCCTTTCAGCGTCACAGTCCCTAACGTGATACTAGCACCGCTGACCCCAATGCCGAGGACAATGGAAGTTAAGATTAAATTTGCTGGTTTATTATAATCTACTTTTGATTCAACCAGCATGCGAATCCCAGAGGCTGCAATGACACCAAATAGGAGTAATGAAACACCGCCCATAACAGGAACAGGAATGCTCTGGATTGCAGCAGAAAGTTTACCAACAAACGATAAAATAATCGCAAATACTGCGGCTCCACCGATTACCCATACGCTGTATATTTTGGTTATGGCAAGAACACCGATGTTTTCACCATACGTGGTATTCGGAGTAGAGCCAAAGAACCCAGAAATAATTGTTGAGATACCATTACCAAGTAAGGATTTATCAAGACCAGGATCTTTGGTTAAGTCTTTTCCAACAATGTTACCAGTAACAATCAAGTGACCGATATGTTCTACAATAACGACAAGCGCTGCGGGTAATATAATTAAAATTGCACTCATATTAAATACAGGAGTATAAATTGTTGGCATGGCAAACCAAGCGGCAGCTTTAATAGGTTCTAAATTAACCAATCCCATAAAGAGTGCTAATACATAGCCGCTTAATACGCCAACTAAGATTGGAATAATACTCAAGAAACCGCGGAATGCAACGGAACCAAAAACAGTGATGAGTAAGGTAATAATAGATACGGTGATTGTTTTACTATCGATAACATCACCAGTTAATCCAGCCATACCAGCTGCAGTTGGCATTAGTTCAAGACCAATAACTGCGATGATTGCACCCATTGCGGCTGGTGGAAATACGATGTCGATCCATTTTGTACCGATTATGCGAATACTGAGGGCAACAAGAGAAAATACTAGACCTACAATGATGAATCCGCCTAGCGTGGCTTCATAACCGTATTGTGGCAAAATAATAAACACTGGTGAGATGAATGCAAAGCTAGAGCCTAAATAAGCTGGAATTTTACCTTTACAAATGAATAAATATAATAATGTGCCAATACCATTAAATAATAAAATGGTAGCAGGGTTTACTTTAAATAGAATTGGCACTAAGACGGTGGCACCAAACATAGCAAATAAATGCTGCAGACTAAGTGGAATGGTTGTAAGCAAGGGTAATTTTTCATCCACTTTAATAACACGATTGTTCATGTGATTGATCGCTCCTCTACAATATATAATTTGGGGCAAAATAAAAATCTCTTACGTAGTGTAAGAGACATAAAGTGTACATAATGTAAGATCTTATTATGTACCTTTAGAGTCTCTCAGGACTAACTTAAAAGGTCATTGATATTAATATTTTAACATAATCAAAAAAAATGTCTAGTTTAGTTTACGCCAATCGTTAAATGTATAGCCTACTATTTTTAAATAAACCCTTAAAAACTATTACATTTACAACTGATATCGGTTATAATATAAGAATTAAATTTAAAAGTTTAATTTATTGTAATAATTTGTCCTTGTGCAGGAGGAGTTTGTACTTTTACGGAGAATTATAAAAAAGTACAGTGTTTAACAAATTTAGGGGGAGAGCAATGGGCTTAATTGTAAAAAAATTTGGTGGTAGTTCTGTAGGTAGTGTAGAAAAAATTATGGCAGTAGCCAAAAGAATAATAGATGAGAAGCAGCCAGGTGATAAAATTGTTATGGTTGTATCCGCTATGGGTGATACTACGGATGACTTAATTGCACTTGCTAAGGGAATTAATAAAGAACCTTATCAGTATACGCGTGAAATGGATATGCTTCTAACTACTGGTGAACAAATATCTATTTCCTTACTTACGATGGCGTTTAAGACGCTTGGGCAACCAGCAGTATCTTTAACGGGACCACTTGCTGGAATGAAAACAAATTCTGTACATACAAAAGGTAAGTTAGTAGATATTAAACCAGTTAGGGTATTAGCGGAACTTGATAAAGGTAATATCGTTGTTGTTGCAGGTTTCCAAGGTTGTAATGAAATCGGTGATCCTGTAACTCTTGGTAGAGGTGGTTCCGATACTTCGGCAGTAGCGCTTGCTGGCGCGCTCAAAGCTGATAGTTGTGAAATTTTTACTGACGTTGATGGTGTGTATTCTGCTGATCCGCGTATGGTGAAAGATGCTCGCAAGATGAAAGAAATTACCTATAATGAAATGCTTGAAATGGCAAGACTCGGTGCGGGGGTAATGCAGCCACGTTCCGTTGAAATGGGTAAGTACTTTAACATTCCAATTCATGTTCGTTCAACTTTTACTACAAAACCAGGTTCATTTATTAGGGAGGAATATACAATGGAAGATAAAGAGTTTACAATTAGAGGGGTTGCACATGATAATGATGTAGCCAAAATTGCTGTATTAGGTGTTCCTAATAACCCTGGCATTGCGCATTCGATTTTTTCAGCACTTGCTGATGCAAATGTTGATGTAGATATGATTGTACAAAGTATTCGTAACATTGAGAAAAACGTTACAGATATGGTGTTTACAGTGGCAATTACCGATTTGCCAGAAGCAAAGAAAATCGTCGATAGAGTAGCTGATGAATTAAACGCAATCGCTGTACTTATTGAAGAAGATGTTGCAAAAGTGTCGATTGTCGGCGCAGGTATGCTAGGTAGCCCGGGGATTGCAGCTAGAATGTTTGGTGCACTATCAACAGCTAGTGTTAATATTGAAGTTATTAGTACATCTGAAATTAGCATTTCTTGTTTGATTAAAAATGCTAAATTAAAAGAGGCTGTCAATGCAATTCATGCAGAGTTTTTTCCTGCAAAATAATATTTAAAAGTTCATATGCTAGCTACTCTTTTGGGAGTAGCTAGCTTTCTTGTGTACTCTGTATACTTGAAAATTTTCAGAGGAATTTCATATTTTATAAAGAATATAAGGTATTTGTTATTCAATAATTAATTTTATTCGCCAAAGATGGCCATTATAGGAGGAATATAAATGTTAACTAGTTTTGCTGCATCTCATTCAAAAGGAAAGTTTGCAACTGATAAAATTTTTGGTGCAAGTGGCGCGGCTGTAAAAGCTTGCGAACAATATGGTAAAGATAAAGTGGTAAATGCTACAATCGGTGCGATTATGGACGATAGTGAGAAATTGGCTTGTATCCCTACCGTAGAAAAAGTGTTACGTGAATTACCGATCAATGAATTAATTGCCTATGCACCAATTTCAGGTTTACCAGACTATTTAAAAGCAACGATTAACCTTGCTTTCGCGGACAATAAACCAGAAGCATATTTTAGTTCTGTTGCTACTTCGGGTGGGACTGGTGTTCTTCATCATACTATTTGGAATTACTCCGAAATTGGTGATACTGTACTTACTTCTGATTGGTATTGGGGTCCATACAATGTATTATGTAAGGAAGCACTACGTAAATTAGATACATATCAATTATTTGATGAGAAACAAAATTTCAATATTAAAGCTTTTGAAGGCAAAGTAAATGAAATTTTAGCAAAACAAAATTCGATTGTCATCATTATCAATACACCTGCTCATAATCCAACAGGCTTTAGCTTAACAGATGAAGATTGGACTAAGGTATTGGATGTTTGCAAAGTACAAGCGAAAAAGCCTGACAAAAAAATCACGGTACTTGTTGATATTGCTTATATTGACTATGCTGGTGAAAAAAATGAATCGCGTAGATTTTTACAACAATTCGGTAATCTACCAGAAAACATTCTTGGTGTTTTAGCATTTAGTATGTCAAAAGGTTATACAATGTATGGGCAACGTACTGGTGCGATGATTGGGATGTCTTCTAGTAAGGCGATCATTGATGAATTTGCGGCAATCAACCAATATACGAGTCGGGCAACTTGGTCCAACATCAATCGTGGTGCAATGAAACTACTGACTACAATTGATCAAGATAAAACATTACTTGCTCAGTTCGAGTCGGAGCGTGATGTTTTATATAAACTGATTCGTGAACGTGCGAGCATCTTCATGGAAGAGTCTAAATCATGTGGTTTAAATGTACTTCCATATAGAGCTGGTTTCTTCATCTCTATTCCAGCCAATGACCCAGATGCTGTTTGTGAAAAATTACATGATGATTTAATTTTTGCAGTACCATTGAAAATGGGTGTTAGAATTGCCGTTTGTGCAATACCTTCATCGAAAGTAAAAGGTATGGCAGAAAAAACATTAAAAGCAATGCAATATATTGCGAGTAAATAATTTTATTTGAGTTTTTAGAAGCTTACTTATGAAGTAATTACATAAGTAAGCTTCTCTTTTTTTTTGTAATAAAAACTATATTTATTGCCGAGTCTATAGATAAAATATTAAAAATGTTTTATTATCTAATTTTTTCGTAGAAATGCTAAATTTACAGAAAATTAGCACGAAATATATTATGAAAATGTAGATTTTACGATGATTTTTTGTTATTGTGTAATTTTATGAATGATGATATAGTAAAACTTAATGGTCAAATACACAGAGAAACTAACAAAGATTTTGGGGGGCAAAACAAAATATGTTTAACTTCAAGCACAAAGATAACGAGTTTTTTGATTTATTTGTTGATAGTGCTAATTACTTTAATAAGGGTGCCTTGTTAATGAATGAAGTAATGAGAGATTATAACAAAGCAGAAAGCAAAATGAAAGAAATTATAGACCTTGAACATGATGCTGATGATATTAATGATCGAATCATTGATAAATTAAATCAAACTTTCATAACACCGATTGATCGCGAGGATATCTATGCATTAGCAAATGGCCTTGATGATGGTGTAGACTTTTTGCAAGGGACGATTCAAAGAATGGTTCTTTATCGTACGGGTGAAGCAAGAGAAGGCGCTATTGAATTGACGCAATTACTTATTGAAAGTACAGATGAGTTGGTCAAGGCTTTTACGTTATTGAAAAACATTAAATCAAATCAACATAAGATATTGGATCATACTCGCCGAATTGAAAAGTTAGAGAGTGAAGGCGATCGATTATATCGCAAGGAAGTAGCACATCTATTTGAATCCTGTGTAAATCCAATTGAGGTTATTAAGTGGAAAGAAGTTTTAGAGTATCTTGAAAATACATTAGACCATTGTGAGGATATTTCAGATTTAATCAGGGGTGTGGTAATGAAATATGCTTGAGGTACAGTATTTGCTAATTACAGTTGTTGCTTTAGCACTGTTATTTGATTATATAAATGGCTTTCATGACACAGCCAATGCGATTGCAACCTCAGTGTCAACACGAGCTATTCCGCCTAAAATAGCTATTTTAATGGCAGCTTGTTTGAATTTTCTTGGTGCGATGTACAGCACTGGTGTTGCAAAGACGATTGGTGGAGACATTGTAAGTTCAGCGCAACATGTGGATGAAAAAGTAATCATCGCAGCTTTGATTGGTGCTATTATTTGGAATTTAACGACTTGGTGGTTTGGTATACCTAGTAGTTCATCTCATGCTCTTGTTGGTGGAATCGTTGGGGCAGTGATGGTTTCAGCGGGTGCTATCGGGCTTAATTTTTATGGGATTTTTAAAATAATATTGTCCTTGATTTTTTCTCCGATTATTGCAATGGCTACTGGATTTGTTATCATGATGTTACTATATTGGATATTTGGCAATTTTTCGCCATCAACAATCAATAATAAATTTAAAAGAATGCAGATTTTATCTGCTGCTCTAATGTCTTTTTCGCATGGTTCTAATGATGCACAAAAAGCTATGGGGATTATCACCTTGGCATTACTTAGTGGCGGATATATAGATTCATTGGAAGTTCCTACTTGGGTCAAAATCGCAGCCGCAACATCTATGGGCTGTGGTACCGCTGCTGGTGGTTGGAAAATTATCAAAACAATGGGTGGAAAAATTTTTAAATTAGAGCCGATTAGTGGTTTTGCTGCTGATTTGAACTCGTCAATCGTTGTATTTAGTGCAACACTTATGCATTTACCAGTTAGTACAACGCATGTTGTTTCTGGTTCTATCATGGGGGTAGGAAGTGCAAAGCGTATCCGTGCCGTTCGTTGGGGCGTAGCACAGCAAATGCTTGTGGCATGGGTTCTTACGATACCATGTACCGCTGCTATGGGCGCTGTTGCTTATTTTATCGTTAAATTTATCTTTAGTTAATTTAAAATTGACTAGCAAATTTAAGATGGAAAGTATACTATATAATAATATAGTATACTTTTTTTTATTTTGGGCAGGGGGAAATCAACAATGAGAACGGAAATTTTAGTCGGTGTAAAAAACGAAACGAAATTAAATTATAAAAAAGATACAACCTTACAAACGATTAGTGAAGATTTTAAAGATTTATATAAAACGATGATTGTAGCTGCAAGGGTAGATAATATTTTAAAAGATTTACAAACTCCGTTAACAAAAGATGCAAAAATCGAGTTTGTAGATATGACGAGTGAGGATGGCATCAAAGTATATCAAAGATCAATTACATTTTTGCTTATCACTGCGGTAAACGAACTTTTTCACAATGCTGAAATCACAGTAGAACATTCTTTGAGTAAAGGTTTGTACTGCGAGGTTTATTTAGGTCGCAAACTCACAAAAGAAGATGTAAGTCTAATGGAAGCACAAATGCGTAAGATTGTTGCAGAAAATCGACCAATAGTGAAGAGTACTTTGCCAACAGAAGAAGTTATTGAATTATTTAATCAACGTGGACAAATGGAAAAAGTAAAACTCAGTCAATCGTTAAATCGGGATACAGTGAGTATTTATCATTGCGGTAATTACTACGATTATTTATATGGTGCTATGGTTTCACAAACAGGCGTGCTAGAGTTATTTGCCCTTGATTTTTATGAAACTGGTTTGATTGTCCGCGTACCTGAATTTCGTAATCCAACGGTTTTACCAGATTTTCAGGAGCAGGCGAAACTAGCGCATGTTTTTAGTGAAGCGGAAAAATGGGCAAAGATATTGAATTGTGACTATGTTTCAAATTTGAATGAGTACAATAAGAGTGGAGACATTGGCGACATCATTCGTTTATCAGAGGCTTTACATGAAAAGAAAACGGCACAAATTGCCGATTTCATTGCTAGTCATGCGGATAAAGTAAGAATTATTTTAATTGCAGGGCCGTCCTCATCAGGTAAGACAACATTTGCCCAGCGCCTTAGCATTCAGCTTAGAGTAAATGATATTGTTCCAGTTGCTATTTCTTTGGACGATTATTTTCTTGATCGTATTTATACACCGCGTGATGAACAAGGCGAATATGATTTTGAAGCATTAGAAGCATTGGATGTAAAATTATTTAATGAACATTTACTGCAATTATTAGCCGGCGAAGCAATTGAAGTACCTTATTATAATTTCTTAACCGGGAAACGTGAATATCGTGGCAATGTTATTCAGCTGAAACCAGATCAATTGATTATCATTGAGGGGATTCATGGGCTAAATGAAGCTTTAACTAGTGAAATTCCGCGTGATAAAAAATATAAGATTTATATCAGTGCATTAACACAATTGGCTATTGATGGGCATAATCGCGTTCCTACGACCGATGCAAGACTCATTAGACGAATGGTTCGTGATCATCAGTTTAGAGGCTCTGACGCAATTAAGACGATTAAACAATGGCCTTCTGTTCGTAAAGGTGAGGAAAAAAATATTTTTCCGTTTCAAGAAGACGCAGATGTTATGTTTAATTCTGCCTTGATTTATGAATTGGGCGTTTTAAAAAAATATGCGAAACCATTATTAGAAGTGGTGGATGAAACATTACCTGAATATTCAGAGGCAATACGACTTTTAAATTTTCTTGAATATTTTGATGATATTATTGCTGAAAATGATATTCCGAATAACTCCATCATTCAAGAATTTGTAGGAAGGTCTTGCTTTTTTAGATAGAGATAAATCGGGTGTTACAAAAGTAGTGCAACACCCGATTTATTCATATAGCGACTAAGCTAACCAGTCACGCGGCGATTTTTTAAATAATTTTTTAAAGGCGCGAAGAAAATTAGAATAATCGCGAAAGCCACATTGAGCAGCAGCTTTTGTTATCGGAATACCTTGTTTCATGAGATTCGCGCTGATCATCAGCCTTTTCTGCAATACATAATTATGCAGGCTGTAGCCAGTTTCTTTTTTAAATTTGTGCATCATATAATAGCGACTAAGAAAGAATTTTTCAGAAAGAGATGTAATCGAAATATCTTCTGATAAATGGTCATTTATATAATTTAAGATATTTTCAATTTGTTCGTCATAGGTGATCGCACCGTCCATATTATGCGGTT
>JARBTT010000053.1 GCA_029240055.1 Anaerosinus sp. | reverse complement strand
TATTAAAAAAACCATATGTACCATACAAAAATAATAGTACACTCCATATAATGATCATCTGAAATATAAACAATCCCAATACTGATTGTTTCCACTCAAAAATTCCTGAATCAAAGATAACATAACGCGATAAAAACAAACTCCAGCTGATTGCACATATTCCCATATATCGTTCTCTGTATATGGCATAAATATAACTGTAGATCCCAATAATCGCAACCATAGAGCCTAATGAGCTAAGAAATGCTAAAGATAAACTTTCCATAATATCTCCTACAAATTAGAATATTATCATGTAAAATATGACAAATATCCCATTAATTTTTATATACTATTTCTTTATTCTTCATAAACAAGACATATCCTTCCAAATTAATACATTTATTTCACTTATTTAAAAATAACGCTCTTCCTTTAATCATACACATCCGCTTTTATGCGGGTACAATATCATTCTTTTTTTAAAAGTTTACCGAAATAAGAAAAAAAATCCTGTAACAATATTATAAATTATTACAGGACTGATTCTATATAAAATTTATTGATAATAGTTAAGTCTATATGCTAATAATCTTATTGCGACCTGCAGATTTTGCCTTATAAAGATTCTTATCCGCTGCCACTATTAATTGTTCAACACTCATATCAGGCTGATAAATACCAATTCCGCCACTAATCGTAATTGAATTGGTTATTTTTTTCGACAGTATACTATTGGATACTTTTTTTCTTATTCTTTCTGCTAAATGAAGTGCATCTTCACTATCCGTCTCAACTAGAATAAGGAAAAATTCTTCTCCCCCATACCGACCGACGATATCATCACCCCGAATTTGACTGGAAAGTAATTTTGAAAATTCTTTTAATACTTCATCACCAATCAGATGTCCATAGGTATCATTGATACTCTTAAAAAAATCAATATCAAAAATAATTAATGCCAGATCATACTCTTCTTGGTTTGCTTTCTCTATCTGATAGTTTAATTGATTCATTAAATATCTGCGGTTAAATAAATTGGTAAGCGGATCTTTGATTGCAACCTGATGCAACCGATGATTTAACAGCTCCACTTTTTCATGTTCTGTAGAATATTCATATACAATAATGCTGATAACAATACCAGTAAATCCAGAGACGATAACCATAGCAAAAATTAAATCTACGATACGGGCTTCTGCGCTAGGAAATGGAACTATCATATCGGGATTGTAATAACCAGATAGAAGAAGTGCTATATAAACAATAAAAAAAAGTAAAATTAAAATATTTCTAATTTTACCCGTTACCAATAAAAAAGTGGCGAATATCCCCATAATAAAATACATCGGCATTCCACCCTCAATGCCACCCGCATAAATAAAGTTAATCGGAAATATCAAAAGATTAAAAATAGTACTAATCAAGATAGATGCTCGGTCAAAATTTTTAGTTTTGATCACATAAATTGATATTGCAATTAACGTCATAATACAAGAGGCTGCCGCTAAAATTCCACCAAGAGAGAGTTCTGCCATAAATGTACTAATCAGACCAACTATCGCACTTACTATGCCTGCCGCAGATATTGCATAAAATAATCTTTCTCTTAAAGGAACATTACTTCCAAAGAAAATCGATAACTTTTCTTGTAGCATAATGAACTCTCCTAACAATCTTAACGTATGATTACGACTGCTTGCTTGTATTTACTAACTTTCCTCATGATCACCATTGTCATATTGATAATCAATATCATTTATTTTTTTGGGCGATATCAGGACTATTGTATCATAATATTTATTGTTTTCATATTAATATAAAATTCTATATTTAGCCATTATAGCCTATCTCGCTGTCATTTTATAGTTAATAGAAAAAGTGCTAGTTTTCACTAGCACTTTTTCTATTAACTATAAATTTTTATTATTTAATCATGTTCTTTATTTAAACCAGCTGCAATTTCCGCTAATTTTTTCGCAATATCTTGTAATTCCTTACTTTTCCCTGCAATATTTTCAATCGTATCTGACTGCTTATGATTGACAGAATCAACAATCTCAATTTCATTATTGATGCGGCCAATAGATGCACTAATTTGCAGTAATGTTTGGGTAATTTCTGTTGCGGAGTTTGCACTATTTACAGCCAATTTACGAACTTCCGTTGCCACAACACCAAAGCCACGACCTTGTTCACCAACACGTGCCGCTTCAATCGCTGCATTTAATCCTAATAAATTAGTCTCACTAGCAACATTTTTGATGAAGCTAATAACCGAATCTGTCTCACTTACTTCTTGATGTGCAACGCTTACTAAATCTTTGAGACTATGACTCGCTATCGACAACTGCTTTGCTTGCGATGAAATCGCCTGCATTGCCTCCGACATCATGTTCGCTGCATCGGAAAGATTATTGGCAGTCTCTTGTAATACTTGTTTACGTTCTAAAGATTCATGGATCGCAGCAGCCCCCACCACTACACCATTTTCAACAATTGGGATGCTGACGGCAATATAAGGAATCCCATAAACTTCTTTTGCCACTTCCACAACGACACGACGATTCTTTTGCATCGCATCGTAAGCTGCTGAGCCTACTTTGATTGGTTCGCCAATCACAATTTGATGTTTTATTTCATCAATAGCACTAGAAGCTATCCATTTTTCTCTATCACAAACTACCATCCCAATTTTACTTGTTAAAAGCTTTGGGATATAACTAGCAACTTGCACTAATGCATTTAGTAATACTGATTCAGCCATAAACACACTTCCTAACTATTTTATCTATCCTTGCTTACTTCGCCTAAAAATCACATTCCCCTTTTCGAAAGTAAGACAAACTTATTTTTTATTATGAAATACACGAAACGTTCATACCATCTTTTTTATCTATGGCAATATGTGATATAGTAGATAAATAATTATGAATAAGTTTTAATAGTCGGAGGTTTTTATGTCATATACAAGTTTTCAGGTAGGAGAAAAATTTCCTCTTCCAATAAAAGCACAAGGTGACGGCGGTATTTTTCAATACGATATCAATGGAGCGATGTTTATTTTAAAATTAAGTAAAGTTGATTTAATCGCGATTGAGGCCTTTCGCACAGGAAAAATTGAGTTAGGGCTATTTGTAGAAAATGATATTATTTTCTTATTATATAAAATTGACGGTATCATTAACGGTTGGGGAGACAGCCCATATTCCGCTCACTTTCATACTGAGGATCAACAACCAAAACTGATTGATGTGAAAGAAAAAACGATCAGTTTATATCTTGTTGACAGTCACTTAGATATCTTACTCGCAATGCGTACGATTACTTTACAAGATACTTTCTTTGATAAACTCATAGAAAGCACAAAAAATCAATTGGCGAAACCATTTAATAAAGCTACCTACATTGCCAATGTTCAAGCTGTATGGGGTAACTATACTTCCGATGCAATGTTTGAACATGCCGTTGCGAAATATGAAACAACGATTGAAATTGCAGTTAAGACACCCATACAATAACAGCAAATATAGTATACCTGCCCATAATACCAGAATATAGGAAAAAGCAGATGATTTGCATAAGAAAACATTCAATAAAGGCAATATAGATGAATCATACTAGTACATAGCTTTGAAGGCTTTTTGTTTGACCGTAGGGAGTTTAGCCTTCATTGCGAATTTTGAATTAGTACATACCTTAGATTCATCTTTTGCCGACTTGTTGTTTTCGTTGCAACTCATCTGCTTTTAGTTTTTTAACTGTTTCCTAAATTTAAGCGGAAGCTTTAATTTGTTTGTCTTCTTTCATAATCTGAAACCAAACTCTAACAGAGTTTATGATGACGAATACGATGAGGACTATCATGACTATGCTTGCACCAGCAAGTAAAAGTTGTCCTTTTGGTAAATAAAGTTCAAAAATATTATAGAATCCCGCGGTTAATGCTGTCACAATCATAAAGGATAGTGGTACAAGTGTCGTCCATGCATATCTCGCTTTTCCCATTCTTAAGAGTACTGTCGTACCAACTGCTAACGTCATACTTGCTAGCAATTGATTGGATAAACCAAATAGTGGCCAAATCGATGCAATGGAGCCACCAAATACGAGATACCCCCAAGCCCCTGAGATCAGCGCACTAGTGAAAATAATTCCCGGAGTCCAATGTACATCACCTAGTGGTTTATAAATCATTCCACCAATTTCTTGTAGTAAATAACGACCAACACGAGTCCCTGCATCAATGATCGTTAAAATGAACAAGGCTTCAAACATAATTGCGAAGTGATATAAAAATGACATAAAGCTTTCTAGTCCTGGAATTTTCGAGAAAATATGTGCCATCCCTACAGCTAGTGATACTGCTCCACCTGGGCGACCAGCAACATCTTCACCAACCATTTGTGATAACATTGGCAATTCTTTTATCGTCATGCCTAGCTTTTGAAATACTTCTGGCGCACTGTTAATGGCAAAATAATCAGCTGGGATCAAGCTAGTTGCAGCAATTAATGCCATAATTCCAACGAAAGATTCTGCGAGCATTGCCCCAAAGCCAATCGGCAAAATTTCTCTTTCATTGCTTACCATCTTAGGTGTCGTACCTGTAGCAATAATAGTATGAAAACCTGAAATCGCTCCACAAGCAATCGTGATACAAACAAATGGCCAAACTGGACCTGGAATAACAGGACCACCACCATGAATGAATTCTGTGACTGCTGGCATATGAATTTCTGGTTGCACAAACACAATACCAAGTGCCAAAGCACCAATTGTACCAATTTTCATATAAGTGCTTAAATAATCGCGCGGTGCTAACAGTAACCACACAGGTAATGCTGCAGCAACGAAACCATAAAGCGGTAAGATAATATCCAATTGAAAACGACTTAGTGTAAAGAATGGTGCCAAAGCGGATTGTTGTACCCAAGGACCAGCAAATACAGCTGCGAGTACCAATACAACGCCGATAAAAGAAGCCTCGCCTATATGACCAGGGCGTAAATAACGCATATAAACACCAATAAATAAAGCGATTGGAATCGTTGCGCCAACGGTAAATGTACCCCAAGGGCTGTTAAATAAAGCATTGGCAACAGCGATTGCCATCCCTGCCATGGTAATAACTAAAATAAAGATCACTGCAATTGCGGCAGCAAGACCAGTAGATTTACCGATTTCCGCTTTCGCAATTTCAGCAATAGATAACCCATTATGCCTTATTGATGCAAATAAGATAATCATATCGTGGACTGCTCCACCGATACAAGCACCCACTAAGAGCCAAATAGTTCCTGGCAAATACCCAAATTGTGCAGCAAGCACCGGGCCAACCAGTGGACCTGCCCCAGCGATTGCTGCAAAATGATGACCAAAGGTTACCCATTTATTCGTCGGTACATAATCATGCCCATCCTCATTTACAACCGCCGGTGTAGGACGGCTTGGATCAAGTGCTAAAACCTTTGCTGCCATAAAAGCTCCATAATAGCGGTAGCAAATCGTTAAGATCAAAGCAGAAATAATAACTAAATAAAGACCATTCATTACAAAACCATTCATCATACTTCCTCCTTGCTAGAATTGATTAAATTTTCTGAATTAATTGCAGCTTAATGTTAACTTACTTTCATCTATTAAGAAATAAAAAATTCCTGAATGGATGAAAGTAAACCATGAATGGAAATTATACATCAATAATTAGAAACTATCATTTCAATCCCAAAATAGTCTTAATCTCTTTAATCTGACTCTTACTTACAGGTATTTCATTCTTACAATTGCAATTCATTTTCAACCAGTACGTTCCCTTAAACCATGGTACTACCTCTTTCACCTGATCTAAATTTACAATATAACTCTTATGAACCCGAATCAACGTTGTATTTTCAACCCGCTCTTGCAATTCTGCTAATGTTCCACCATAATTCAATTCTCCATTTTCAGTTACAACACTAACCGCTCCATTATTTGCATAGGCATAGATAATTTCATTATAATTTAACAAAACAATCTTGCCGGCTTTTTCTACCGGCAACTTTCTCAATAAAATCTTACTTCCACCAAGTGCTGTATCAACTTGCCTTGATGCCATGCTCCATTCATCCGGTTGATAATTTCTCAATCTAGCAATTGTTTTGCTGATTCGCTCTTGCTCGAAAGGTTTCAAAATATAATCAACCGCACCAATATCAAATGCTTTTAAGGCAAATTCATCGTAGGCCGTAGCAAATACAATCATAGCCTCTTTTGCCACTTTTCTTAAGATTGCCGCGGCTTCCAAACCACTCATCTCGCGCATATTGATATCTAAAAAAATCACATCTGGTTGTAAAGTAGCTGCCATTCCCACCGCTTCGGCAACATTATCGGCATCCCCGACAACTTCAGTATCAACTTCTTGCGATACTAAATATCTCAGTTCATCACGTGCCGGTAGTTCATCATCAATAATTAAAATTTTCAACACCCGTATCGTCCTCCAAAGAATTCAGTAATTTAGGTATCGTAATAGTAACGGTTGTCCCTTGATTGACGGTACTTTCTAACGTTACTCCATACTTGGCACCATATTGACTATGCAGACGTTCATCCACATTTTTTAGACCAATATGTCCTTCTGAAGTCGCTTGCAATGGGTTAAACTTAGCCAGATCCATTCCAATTCCATCATCACTAATTTTTATCTTAATCGAGCTTTCCCCTTCTTCTATACGAAGAAAGATGGTACCACCGTTTAGTTTGGGCTTTAACCCATGCCCTACTGCATTTTCAACAAGGGGTTGAATGGTAAGTGACGGTATCAAATAAATTTCGGTATTTACCTCTATCTTTTCTTTAATCTGAAGCTTCTCGCCATAACGCGCTTTCTCAATCGTTAAATAGGCTCTTACTTGCGTCAACTCTTCGTTTATGGTGATATTCCTTCCTGTTTTATGTAGAGTAAAACGAAATACAGAACTAAGTTTTACTAACAACTCTCTCGCTAATTCCGGTTTTGTTCTCACCAAGGATATAATCGTATTGAGGGTATTAAATAAAAAATGCGGATTTATCTGCGCTTGTAAAGCTTTTAATTCTGCATGCGCAGCTTGTTTTGCTTGACGGTCAATTTCCGCTAATTCAAGCTGAATAGAAAATAAATCTGCCACGCCATTGGCAAATACGATATCGGATTGATTGAGTAAATTGCTCGCCGTATAATACAGCTTAAATGTGCCAATGACCTGGCAGCCGCATTTTAAGGGGACGATAATTGCACTCGCCAAAGAGCATTTTTCACAATTGCAACCAATCTCTTCAGGTGTCCGAGCGATGTAAATATTACCACTCTGCAAGACTTGATTTGTCGCCTTTGTAAACCCCTTATTCTCTGCTAGATGATGTTTTGCTTCTGCTCCGATAAACGCCAAAATTTGTTCAGTATCGGTCACCGCAACAGCATGATAGCCACCTTTTTCATAGACGATTTCGGCAGCAGCTTTCGCTGACTCGATATTTAGTCCACGTCTAAAATACGGTAAGGTTTTCGCCGCAATCCCTAGCACTTTTTGAGCCTGAATCGCTCCCGCTCGCAGCTGCACATCCATCGTTGTTTTTATAATCAGCATAAAAATAGCCAGTCCAATCGAATTTGCAACGATCATTGGCACTGCGATACTCTCAACCAGTTCAAACGCCATGTCAAACGGTCTAGCCGTCAGCAAAATAATCAGCATTTGCATAATCTCACCAACGATACCACTAAGTAAAGCAACCCACCAAGGAACTGGATGATAGGGATAGTATTTTCTAACCAAGCCTGCCAGCAAGCCTTCACAAATATTCGCGAGCGAACAAGAAAATGCGGTAAACCCGCCCATGAAATAGCGATGTCCGCCCGCAACTACACCTGCCATCACGCCCATAGCAGGACCACCAATTAAACCAGCCGCCATCACACCGACTACCCTAGAGTTGGCTAAGGCATCATTGATGGGAATGCCGGCATAAGTTCCTGCAATCCCAATTAGGCCGAAGATAATCGCCAATTTTATTTTGTCGACAGTAGAAACGGATTGATAATTGATTCGACGAAAAAGATTGGTTTGCGATAAAATAAATGCCAATGTCGCTGCCATACTCATCCGCTCCACCATTTGAAACAACAGAGACTCTTTCATAGCTCACACCTCTATGGCTAATTATAATAGAATGATTTTTTATCGATTGCTCGCATCGTTGCCAAAATACCATCCAAATGATCGTACTCATGCTGCAACAACTCCGCCAAATCGCCTTCTAATTCCATTTCACAATCTTGCCAATTCATATCTCGGTATTTTATTTTACAATGTTTATACCGCTTTACTTTTACCAACAAATGCGGAAACGACATACAATCATCCATAACGTCCATCATTTCTCCATCAGTAAATTCTAAGATCGGATTGATAAAAACAACGGGTTTATCAATAAACATATACAACAATCTTTTTTGAACACCGATTTGCGGTGCAGCAATCGCCCGACCAGCGCCATAGGTTTTTCGAAACTCTAGCAATGTATCATGCAGATCATCGACAACTACTTTGAGATTGATAAGTTCCTCTTGATCAATTTTTACACTTGTTTCATATAGTTTTTCATTACCCAATAATAAAATTTCATTTACCATCGTAATCCCTCCACGTGGTCAGGCGACAAGTTTCCTTCGCCAAATTCTTTACTCAGCAAATTTTCTCGCAATCGCTTTTCTATTGCTAAATGTCAATACGCTATCATAACCATAGGCTTCTGCATACTCTACCGCTTTATCAATATATCGTCCACAATCTTCTGGTTGATGTGCATCGGAAGAAGTGATAATTGGCAAATTGTATTTCTTTGCGATTTTTAAGAAATCTGGATAAGGAGAAATTTCAGCAATTGGATAACGATAAAGTGTCCCCGTGTTAATATCAATCGCCATATTCGCTTTGCTTAATGCACCTGCAACTCGTTCTAACACTGGTGTAACATCGAAATCAGGAATATTTTTAAACAATCTAATATTGAAAGGATGCCCAAGTACATCATAAAGCGCGCCATTACAGAGATTTTCAATTTCCTCAGCATACCAAGTATAAATATCTGCTAAAGAATGGTTATTCCATTCCGACTTAATATCAGCGAAATCATAGCCCCAACCTTTGAGAAAATGTACTGATCCAATTACATAATCAAAATCGTAGTTTGCAATGATTTCTTTGACACGCGCTTGATTCTTAAAATTACAAATTTCGATGCCTGTTTTGACTGGATAGCCTTTCTCTTTGAGCATATTCATAAAATGAAAATAGTCATCCAAGCTATATTTAAATTTATTTTTTGTTAGCCATTTCTTTTGATATTCACCAACGATACTATCATCTAAAATAAGCTCATCATAATACAAATCCTTAAACTCTACAAAGCCATGGCTATGCTCAGAAATACCGATTTCTGCAATACCACGCGTTTGAGCACTATCAAAAAAGCCCTTTACCCACTCTAAATCATAACTGCCATATTCAAAATGCATATGATAATCAAACTTCATCAATTAACAAATCCCTTCACTTCAACTTATCACGACTACTTTTTCAATTGGTCTAAAACTTTTTCCTGTATCACCTGAATTACACCATGCTCGCGATTGGTTTTAGCCATAAAGCGGGCCGCTTTTTTCACATCGGGATGCGCATTTTCCATCGCATAGCTATAGTATGCAGCCGACATCATTTCCAAATCATTGAGGTAATCGCCAAATACCATGGTTTCTTTTCCGGTAAAACCAAAATGCTCTTGAATTTGTTTCACCGCTACCCCTTTATTTGCACCTCGATTCATAATATCCAGCCAATGCTTGGCACTCACACTTACCTGTAATTGATCACGATACGCATTAAAGTAATGGCTACTATTATGCTCAGCACCTTTATCATCAAAAATAGCGATTTTTAAGAAATCATCGTCGACTGACAAGAAATCTTCAACCACTTCATACCGTGCATAATAAAGTTCAAGCTCATCGATAAATTTTGTAGTTGGAGCCTCACAATAGGCTTTCTTTTTACCAGAAACCAAAATATGCGTATCAGGAATATTTCTCGCGATTTTTAAAATATCACTTACCGTTTCTTTTGACATGCCATTAGAAAATAATTCTTGCCCTTTATAAACAACATAAGTTCCATTTTCCGCTAAAAAAAGCATTTCATCTTTATACTCATCAAACGTGTCCAATAATTTATAATATTGCCGTCCACTCGCCGCAGCAAACAAAATTCCCTTATCCCTCAGTTGTGGTACAATCTCACCCAACTCAATTGGCAATTCACCTTTTTCATCCAGTAAAGTACCATCCATATCCGTCATAATCAGCTTTATCATATCATTTCCCCTTTTATCATTCAGTGCGAAAAATCATAAAAATAACACCTTATAAGTATACCATGAGTTGTAATTATTTTTTTATTCTTTCCCTAAAATAAACGAAAATTGTAAACAGAAACAAATGAGTTTCATAGGCAAGTCATTATAACCAGAAACAGATGAGTTGCAATGAAAACTTTTCAACCAAGGCAACATAGACGAATCTTACTACTCATAGCTTTGAAGGCTTTTTGTTTGACCGCAGGGAGTTTAGCTTTCATTGCGGTCTCTGTATATAGACTAACTTGAGATTCGTCTCTTGCCGACTTGTCTGTTTCCATTGCAAATTATCTGTTTTGCGATAATAAAGAAAGGACAGCGCACCTATTGATTGAACCAAAAGGTTCATAGATGCTCTGTCCTTCATTATTTTATAAAATCTTAGCCTTTGCGGCCATGGTATAAGCACCATGGTTCTTCTGCCATGTAGTCGCCTTCGTGATAGTAAGCCGCCCGCGCACGACAACCGCCACACGCTTGTTTATATTCGCAGCTACCACAACCGCCCTTGTATTGTAGCGTGCGAAGTTCATTTAATACTTCGTTGTTCTTCCAAATTTCATCAAATGGCGTTTCGCGAACGTCGCCAAGTGGAAGATTTAAATACGCACATGGCTGTACTTGTCCACGTGGACTGATAATACAATAAGAAGTTCCCGCCAAACAGCCACGACCAAAGCGTAGTTTCATGCCCATTTGCTTTGCAATCCGCATAAATTGCGGCGCACAAGTTGGTTTTAACTCAATGCTTACTTCCTTTTGCTTATTCATAATCCGTGTTAAGGTATCTTCGTAAGCTTCCGCACGTAGTGACTCTGCCTCGATAGAAGTTGCCCGACCAGTTGGCACTAAGAAAAAGAAATGATGTGCAACCGCGCCTTCTTCTACAGCAAAATCAGTAATTGCTTCGATTTCATGAGAGTTCCAATCCATAACTGTCGTATGAATTTGGAAAGGCAAACCAACCTTACGGCAATTGCGCATACCACGCACTGCACCTTCCCAAGCATCTGGAAACTTACGAAATTGATTGTGTTTTGCTTTATCCAGTGAATCCAAGGAAATTCCCATTCCCATCGCACCAGCGTCTTTTAGTTTTTGCGCCATTTCTTCCGTAATCAGCGTACCATTTGTACCAAATACCGAACGTAAGCCCAAAGCTGTCGCATGTTTTACCAACTCAATGATATCAGTACGCATCAGTGGTTCACCACCACTGAAAATCATGATTTTAAAACCAGCTTTTGCGATTTGATCCAAAAGCGTTTTTGCTTCCTCAGTATTAAGCTCCTCTTCCGCCTTGCAGCCAGCGTCTCTATAACAATGATCGCAGTACATATTACATGCATTTGTTGTATTCCAAGAAATAATCATCGTTCGTCTCTCCTCAAACCATCAAGTTTTATTTTAAGCCGATTTCTTCATCTGTTAAGTAACAAGCAGGATCTGATTCCCAGAAATCGCCTGTCGTTGCTTCGGCACGTGTTCTAAAGTTACCATTACAATTATCTAGGTACTGACACTTACTGCAACGACCTTTTAATAAATGCTTACGATCCTTTAAACCAGCTAAAAGTTCGTGGGATTCATCTTGCCAAATTTCACTGAATTTACGTTCGCGAACATTACCGAACGTATGATGTTGTGTAAATTGGTCTGGATGTACATACCCCATAGGATCAACTTCACCAAAGGCAATCCCTGAACGATTTCCACCATTCATCAAAATATACTCTTTGATCTGAGCTGCTAATGCTTCATCGCCTTCAGCAAGCGCTTTTATATACATGTAAACTCCATCACAATGGTTGTCTACTGTTAAGATTTCTTTTTTCAAACCACGTGCTTCAAAGTCCTTGGTACGACGAATAATCGTATCCATTGCTTTGCGTGATTCCTCTGGCGTTACATCTTCCGCCATCATCGCATTACCACGGCCGGAATATACCAAATGATAGAAACAAACACGATCGATATTTTCTTCTTCAATAAAGTCAAAAATCTGATCAAGTTCTTGTATGTTGTGATGATTGATCGTGAAACGTAAACCTACTCGTTGTCCAACAGCAACACAATTTTTGATTCCTTGCATTGCAGCTTCAAACGCGCCTTCTTTACCACGGAATTTATCATTTACTTCACGTAAACCATCTAAAGAAATTCCCACATAGCCCACACCGATATCTTTGATTTTTTGCGCAACTTCAAGCGTAATCAAAGTACCATTTGTAGAAAGTGTCGGTCTTACACCCTTTTGCGCCGCATAGGTTGCAAGCTCAAAAAAATCTGGTCTGATTAAAGGCTCACCGCCAGAAAACAAGAGTACAGGTACATTAAAATCCGCTAAATCATCAATGAACTGTTTTGCTTCCACTGTGGTCAATTCATTTTGATATTTTTTCGCATCAGAACTCATATAACAATGACGACATGTCAAGTTACAAGTACGGGTCGAATTCCAAACAACAACCGGGCCTGCTCCTTCTCTTACCCCATGACGAGCAGCTTTCGCTCCTTTTGTATAACGCAAAGAGTCTCCAAAGTATTCCGTTTCAAATAATAGTTTAGTAACACTTATCATCTTTTCATCTCACCTACAAATATCTCTCTTTAATCTCATAATATAAATACACAAAACTTATAATTTTTTCAAATATAATATATTTCAATTATACCACCACAAAAAAGAGAATACTACTCATAATTGAATAGCATTCATTTATTTTTATCTTATCAGTATTTGCTCTTTAGGTCAACAAATCGTTTTTAAAATACATACAAAATATTCTAACCATATTTTGTAGAAAAAGACATTGTGTCAAGCTACTTTCTCAAAACGATTCCATCTAAGATCAGCGTTAATTTATATTGAATGTTCGTCATAAAACTCATTTCTAAACTGCTAAAAGAAGCCGCTTGAAACACGGAGTGAAACATTTCCGTAATCAACTCTGCTGGAATATCCTGACGAAACGCACCTGTTTCCTGACCATTTTTGATGATACTATCAAAAATACTCTTAAAAGTTAGCCCACTTGCTGGATGCATATGCTCTTTGGGCATTGCACTTTTATTGGCAGCACTCAAAAACAAGGGCAAAACAAACCTATTCTTATCTAGAATTTTAGCCGTAAGTAAAACCATTTCAGTCAAAACTTCGGATGCTGGTTTTGGTTCTTTTAACAAGGTCTCAAAAAATTGATTGATCTCTTGCACAATTTCTGAAAGTAAACTTTTTAAAATTTCTTCTTTAGATTGAAAGTAATTATAAAAAGTCCCAATCCCCAAATCAGCTTGATTCATAATATCAGCAACTGCTGTCTCCTGATACCCTTTTTCGCTAAACAATTTTACAGCAGCATCAACAATAGCTTTTTTCGAATTGATCTTCTTTCTTTCCCGACGATTTATTGAATCAACCACTTAAATTGCCTCCTCTAAAAAATCATAAAAAGTATAACTCTTTTAATTATACT
>JARBTT010000245.1 GCA_029240055.1 Anaerosinus sp. | reverse complement strand
TGCCTTGATCAGACCTTGCTGGATGCTAGAGGAAAGTAGCATCACAACGATTGTCATCGCAATCGAACTGGCAATGACAGCAATACTTAAAAGACTGTGCAAAGGTTTCTGCCAAAGATTCCGCCAAACAATAAGTAAATATGTCATGCCGTCACCTTCTCCTGGGTTCTAACTTGATAACAAAGCTTAAACTGCGACATTACCATTTGGTCATGCGTGCTTAGTAATAATTTGCTATTATTTTCGTGGCATAATTTTTTTAATAATTCTAAAATAATGAATACATTAGCTTGATCAAGACTCGCTGTTGGTTCATCGGCTAAAATAAGCTTCGGCTTATTAATCACCGCTCTAGCAACCGCCACGCGCTGCTGCTCACCAATACTCAGACGATTCGGTCTACTATTGGCTTTATCAGCGAGTCCAACTAGATCAAGTAAAGCCAAGGTTTCCTTACGAATTTGCGTTTTATCGTTTCGCCCAGCAAAATGAGCTGCAATGCCTATATTTTCGCTTATTGTTAAACCATTAAGCAAATTGAGCTTTTGAAAAATATAGCCAACATTTTTTGCGCGCCACTGGTCGCGCTCTTTTAATGATAAATCAGACAGCACTACCCCATCACACTGAATCATACCGCCTGTGGGTACAATCAAACCTGCAATCATATGAAGTAACGTTGTTTTTCCTGAGCCACTCGGTCCCACAAGTAGCATTTGCTCTCCCGACGCGACATTTAGTTCCTCTACTTTAGCAATGGTCAAACTTTCGCCGCTCGGCGTATTTACTTGCTTGATTAAATTTTTAATTTCTAGCATACATTTCACCTCGCACTTTATTTTTTATGGCTATTATTTATAGTGCTTCTAAATTATCTGCTTGAATTCTCACTAAACTAACGAACCCAGTCTCAGTATCGACTTGCGTTCCCAATTCTAATTGACCTGTAACACGAATCGGTCTGTCAAAAGGAAGTGACGTCACTGGTTCGCTTAGTTTTACCACAACAATATCACTTGGCCAATCAGCATCACTAGAACAAAACGGACAAATCGACATTGGTTCACGCGTAAGTACAAAAAAGTTTATGGTAGGTTTCAGTGGTGGCGCCATAAAACCTACCATTGAAACGCGATGTCCTGCAGCGTTTTTCAGTTTATTGGATAGCTTGATTCCTAGTGACGATGCCGATTCATACATTTCCGAAAATTCTATATTGGTTGGTGTTTCATTAAACCAACCATCCCAAAATGCTGCCTGAGCCGTCCGAAAGAAAACAGGCGATTCCGCCGTCGGAACCGCCTGCTCGGGCGAATCATATTGTGAAAAAACACTAGCCAGCATCATACCCAAATATGCTCCTATGACGAATTGCACTAGTTTTTTCATTCTGATTTGCCTCCTACTACTTACTATTTTTGTTTCCATCAAGACCAAGGGCGCGAACCATCCCGAAGAACACTTCTGTATTATCCATAACACCTTTGAAATAGTCTGCTCCAGGCCCTTCGGCGTTAAGGATCACATCATCAGCAGAATGCACTTCTGAAGTATCATCCGCGGGAATATTTCCTTCTTGGAATTGACCTTTTAAATTAGGGTTTGCAATTGCTTTACCATCTGCCATGATTGCTGGTGAAATTGGTTCCTGTTTAAATTTGTAATCCATGTTAACGTCTGGATGATTTGCATATTGTACAGCTAATGTTACATCTGGATCTGGATTCTCTGGATAGCCATCACCATCTTTATCTTCAAAAGTTGGGAAGCCTGCATTTGCATAGGTACGCACTGCTTCACGGCCGGTTTTACCATCTTTTTCATGGTAAGTACCAGTGATGCTAGCGCCATGTGAATGGTCAGCAACAACGATAATTAGCGTATCATCTTTTTGCTTGGCAAATTCTCTAGCAACGCCGACCGCTTTATCTAATTCGATATTGTCATACGCCGCTCTTTGCCAATCCATCGTATGTAATTGCTTATCAATACAAGCTCCTTCTACCATTAAGAAGAACCCATTTTTATTTTTGCTTAAGGTATTGATCGCTTTTTTCGTCATATCAACCAACCCTGGTTGATCGTTAAAACCACCCAATACTTTAGGGCTTTTTAGCATTTCACGATCAATATATACATTTAAATTATCCAATTGATATAAACCTAATAATTTATCACTCTTCGCTGGTGTTGCTAAAAGTTCTGATTTCGTCCCAGAGAACTGATAGCCAAGATCTTTAAACTCATTGATTACATTCGTTTCATCTTTCCGTTTTGAACCAGGTGTACTCATAGGCAAGAATTGTCTAGAACCACCACCCATGATTACATCTGGGCGATGACTAGGATCTAGCATATCTTGAGCAATAAAGTTTTGTTCACTGCGTTTACGTGTATGCGCTACCATTGCCGCTGGAGTCGCATCCGTAATATTCGCAGTAGTTACTAAGCCTGTCGCCATCCCACGCGTACGTTTAACCAATTCTACGATATTTTCTACTTTAGGATCGTCAAAGGGATCTTTGGTGCTGTCTGTGTAGGTCCCCATTGCATTTACTACACCTTTTTGACCAGTAGCATAAGCAGATGCACTATTTGCTGAGTCTGTAACTAAAGAATCATAGCCAGAGGTCGTCACAACTGCCATATTTGATAATTTTTCCATTTGTAACACATCATTATATTTACCTTCTGTTATTCCCTTTGCTAAAATACGTGCCATTTCACGCGCTTGCAAGCTCATACCATCGCCAATAAGAAGGATTACATTCTTTGCTTTTTTCACTGATTTATCCGCAACTATAGTATAATTTACGATACGCTTATTGCCATTTGCATTTACAACAATATCGACATTTCCTGCTTCTTTTGCACTCACTTGATCAATACGATACGTCGCCATAGTTCCATTCATAGCAGTTACTGCACTTTTGCCAAAATACTGATCAGCTGATTTACCATTGATTGTCACTTGTATATCGTTAGATTTTGCACCTTTGACTTCGATTAAAAAGTCAAATTTTTGACCAGCAGCGAGTTTTGCGTTGTCAATCGGCAATACCGTTATTGGCGAAATCTGCTGGATAGCGTAAGGTGCAGCAAAACCAATTGCATTCCCGCCTGTCATACATCCAAGCACAGTCAACACTGTACACATACTAAGTGCATTTTTTCTGAATTTCTTTGGCAGTTGAAACTTCATTATCAATGAGTCCTCCTTCAAAATCGAACGAATATTTAAGAGGCTAG
>JARBTT010000244.1 GCA_029240055.1 Anaerosinus sp. | reverse complement strand
CAGCTTATCTGTTTTTCTACTTTACTATAGAATCTTAGAAATGCGCCCCGCCACCACTAGAAGACAATTTCTCCGTCCCCTCGACAAAAAAACATTGTAGTAAATTACTCACTTTAGTTAGGTATTATCTGAAGGAAATGTCTGTGATTGAAATGCTAAAAATATAGCGATCCATTGATCTTTTGCAGGAAAGTGAATGAAAAGTGCGCCGTCTTGATAAGGACCATTGTCTTTTTCAAATTGCCCTGTGCTTCCCTGATTCATATGAATATCGTGTATACCATTTCCAGGTTTGAAGCCGAAATATTGATCGCGGCGTTTTTCCTCTGGTCCCCATCTTTGACCGAAGGCGTATACTGTTGCATCACTTGTCCGAATTGCTAAATCAATATATTTTTCAATCAGTTCGGCCAATTCATTGTCCTCCCCTGTAATGCGGTGGGCAGTTTTCATTTTGTGGTAATCAAAAAGATCCCTCTTGATATAGTCTAAAGCGATACTGCTTGGCTTACTTTGTAGTGCTGTAAATCCTAAAGCAAGATCTTTAAATCTTGCTAAAATATCATGGCTGTAATTTTCATCAATATAGTAGAGCAGTTCTGGTGGAGATTGCACTGATTTAACATTAATTGCAAGTCGATAGTCGAATTCACTATCTACAACATGAACCTCATAGTGGGATGAGTCAGCGGCATGCATTCCTTGAATAGGTTGACATTTTAACACTCCATATGACGCTATTGGCACAGTAATCCCTCTCCTTTATACCATATTTATAATATTGAAGTTTTATAACTGCTTACAATAAAACAATTACTTATATTACCATTTTATTAGAAAAACAGAAAACAGTCAACGTAAATAATATACAAATTATGGTATACAATCTTAAAAGTGCACCCCACCACCACTAGCAGCAGTTTGTCCTTGATCTGTTATTTCATTAATTGACTTGTAGATAATATCTAGCATGTCTGTAAATTCTTCCACTATTTTCCCCTTATCAATATTTCAAAGGGACGGGGTTGTTGACAATAAAGTTAGTGGAGACAAGGTCGCGCGTACTTTTGTCTCCACTAACTTGTAATTAAAGATAAAACTGGGGCTACTACACTAAGAAATTAGTGTAGTAGCCCCTTAGAATGTAGACCTATACAGATAAGTTGACATAAGAAAATCGTTCAATCAAGGCAACACAGATGAATCTTACTACCACTTAACTTTGAAGGCTTTTTGTCTGACCGCAGGGAGTTTAGCCTTCATTGCGATCTCTGAATTATCACCAGCCCTAGATTCGTCTCTTGCCGACTTGCTGATTTTCGTTGTCAATTTATCTTTTTTTCTACTATATACTATAGAATCTTAGAAATGCGCACCACCGCCATTAGAAGCAGTTTGTCCTTGATTGGTTATTTCATCAATAGACTTATAAATAATATCAAGCATCACTTCTATTTCCTCCACAGTCGAGCAAAGCGGTGGCATAAACACCACTACATCCCCAACTGGGCGGATAAATAAACCATGTTCCCGGGCTTTCATACAGACAACAGCCCCCATACATTTATCCCATGCATACGGAATATACTGCTCCTTATCTTGCATCAATTCGATACCAACAATCATGCCCCGTTGCCGAGCCTCACCAACATGCGTAAGTTCTGCTATTAGGGCTAATTTTTCAGCGATCACTTGGATCTTTTCTTGTAAGCCTTCGATTACATGCTCATCATTAAATATTTTTAAACTGGCAATACCTGCCGCACAAGCAAGTTGATTCGCTGTATAGGAATGCCCATGATAAAAGGTTTTCTTTTCTTCCATATCACCTAAAAACGTATCATAAATTTCATTCGTTGTCAGTGTTGCGGCAAGCGGCATATAGCCACCTGTAATCCCCTTGGAAATACACATTAAATCAGGACTGACACATTCATTATCACAAGCAAACATCCTGCCTGTTCTACCAAACCCTGTTGCTACTTCATCAGCGATTAAGAGTACATTATATTTTTTCGTCAATTCACGTACACGCTTTAAGTAGCCCACTGGTGCCATCAGCATGCCTGCCGCAGCTTGTACCATTGGTTCGATGATG
Source organism: Anaerosinus sp. (assembly GCA_029240055.1). GTDB lineage: Bacteria > Bacillota > Negativicutes > JARBTT01 > JARBTT01 > JARBTT01. The sequence continues at coordinate 3,592 of JARBTT010000244.1, read as the reverse complement.
AGACCTGCGATTTCATTATGATGCTCTTTTAATACCGCTTCTAAAACCTCAACACATTGCATATGACAATCGCAGTTTTGCGTTAATTTACAATGATAACATGATGGTGATGGCACATGATATGGTTCAAATAATAATGGCTTAAATACGCGGTGGAATAAATCAATACCACCGACACTCACCGTACCAATCGTATCGCCATGATATGCATTACTTAGCGCAATAAATTTCGTTTTTTCGCTTTTTCCTTTATGCTGCCAATATTGAAATGCCATTTTAAGTCCCACTTCCACGGCAGTTGAGCCATCATCAGAATAAAAAACTTTGTTTAATCCCTCTGGTGATACCTCAACTAGCATTTCAGCAAATTCGCTTGCTGGCACATTCGCGAGTCCCAATGCCGTACTATGCGCGACTTTACCCAATTGATCAATAATCGCTTGGTCTATTTTCGGATGGCGATGTCCGTGAATATTTACCCAAAGTGAAGACACCCCATCATAATATTCCTTACCTTCACTATCTTTTAATTTGATGCCCTTTGCTTCGGTAATCACGGTTTGATCGTTTTCTAACCAGCCCTTCATTTGCGTGAAAGGATGCCAGATATATTGTTTATCCTTTTGTTCAATTGTAGCCATATTTTTAACCTCCGATAATTTCAAGTATTTGATCAATCTTAATATTTTTTTCTGCCACTTCTGCTAGGTTATAGGTACAATTCTTGTTGACATCAATATGTTTTGTTAACGGAAATTTACCAACGATCGGTAACCCCGTCATTGCCTCTATATACTCAATATTACTTTCCTCCAATACGCCAGCACTATCTGCTTCCCAACGATTGAGAATCACGCCATTTAGCTCAATTCCTCTTTGTTTGGCATATTCATAGGTAAGTACCGTATGATTGATTGCCCCCAGCCTTGGTTTGCTCACGATAACTGCTGGCAAAGCAAACGCTTTCATCATATCAGCGAGTAAATAGTTTTGCCAAAGCGGTGCAGTAATCCCACCAACCCCTTCAATCAATACCATATCGTATTTTTCTGCATTCTTTTTCACATCATCAATGATATCTTCTATATCAATCTTAATCCCGCTTTCCCTTGAGACTGCATTGACTTCACTGCGCAATGTTTCTGGAATCCCTGCGGCTTTCATAAGAAAACTCGCATCCTCCGAGACCAGATTACCTTCACTATTACAAATAGCGCCCGAAGCCAACGGTTTAAACACCCCAACATGAATCCCACGTTCTTTTAATGCCGCGGCAATAGCCCCTGTTATCATTGTTTTTCCGATATCCGTATCAGTTGCCGTGATAAATAAACCATGCATCTATTCCATCCCCTCATCTTGCAAAGCTTTTGCTATTTTCTTTGCTGCCTTCGCTAATTCTTTTTTGTCATGTGCCGCAGAAACAGTTAAACGTAAGCGACTTTCCCCAACTGGTACCGTTGGCGGACGAATAGCACTCAAAATAATGCCTTGCTCGTTTAAAGTATTGGCTATCGACGTTGCCTTTTGAGCGCTACCAACAATAATTGGAATAATCGGTGTCTCGGCTTGATTGACGTTTACACCATATTTCATTAATTCATCCCGCATAAACTGACCATTTTCAGCCAAACGTTCTACTAACGCAGAGCTATTCATCACTTCTTTTAATGCTGCATGAGCCGCTGCAATTGTAGCAGGTGCTAGTGCCGTAGAAAAAATATAGCTACGCGCTTTGTTGATTAAAAAGTCAATCAACTCTTTTTTGCCTGCAACATAGGCCCCTTCAGCCCCCAAAGCCTTACTTAACGTACCCATTTGAATCGTGACCTCATCCTCTACACCAAAGTGCGCCGCCGTACCCCGACCACGCCCAAGCACGCCCGTTGCATGTGCATCATCTACCATAATCATTGCTTGATACTCTTTTGCTATTTTAACTATTTTGTCCAATGGCGCAATATCACCATCCATACTAAAAACGCCGTCTACGACAATCATTCGTTTTCCCTTACAAGGTGTATTTTTGATAAGCTCCTCTAATTTAGCCATATCTGAATGAGGAAAAATCACCCGCGTCGCCCCTGATAATCGACCCCCATCAATGATACTGGCATGGTTTAGTTCATCGCTAAAAATAACATCCTCTTTTCCCATGACCGCACTAATGATCCCTAGATTTGCCATATACCCAGTATTAAAAGCTACCGCTGCTTCTGTGCCTTTAAATACTGCTATATCTCTTTCCAAAGCCTCATATAAAGGATGTGTTCCTGTTGTAAGCCTTGCTCCGCCAGCACCAGTACCATAACGTTCAATCGCCTCGATTGCCGCCGCCTTGACCTTGTCATTATGTGTCAAGCCTAAATAATTATTCGATGCTAGCATCAGATATTCTCTACCATCAATTGCAACATGACTTGCGCTGATTGGTTGATATACTTGGTTCTGTCGATAAAGCCCTTTAGATTTCATCTCATCGATATATTCAGTAAAAAAGTTCATCGTATCATTTCCTCATTTGCCGTTACTAAAACAGGTTGGTATTGCAGATACTGAATCAATTTTGCTATATCTGCATCAGGTTTAACAAAAAATACCCGACCACCCTGCCAATCACCCATTTCTTTTAACTTTGTAATCCGATGATATCGTTGATCCGCTGTTATATAGCCTGTCACATAATCAGGATCATCTGACCAACATAGCTCAGCAACAATTTGCGGGGCAGCTGCTACCTTTGCGGCAAGCACGAGTGCTTCTCTGACATGCATATTTTCTAATCCCTGACTGGTAAGCCAAACACAAAAACTTTTTTCATCCGCAATATCCATCCGAGAAACACGAACACCACGCTCTGCTAAAGCATCTAAACGATTTCCCGTTATCATATCAACCAACATCGCTCCGCGCATACTCGTTTGCAAATGATCCAGTTCATAAAATGCTTGCTCTACTGCTTTTTGTGTAATACCCGCTGACAAAAGCAATTTTTTCGCAACCTCGCGTCCGCTATCCACCGAATCAACTGGACAAGTCGTAATCGGCAACAAAGGAACTTCTGTAATTGCTTCGTCTTTCACTGTTTCAATGGTTAAGTTAATAAAATCAGCTTTCCCACGACTATGCGTCAGTGCCCGCTGAATCATTTTTTTTGTAATATCTTCTAAACATTCTTCACGAAGGAGCCGTTCTGCTCCCGAAATATGTTGCCCACCACATTCATGAGCGCCACCTTCTGCCGCTCGCATTCTCACACTATACAGCATCTATTTTTTTCGCCCCTTTTGGCAGTTTGACCTTACTTAATATTTTCGTTAATGGATATGCCAGTACTGCCGTATAAATCATGCCTGGAACTGCTGCTAATAAGAGCGGCACAACTGCTTTACCTAAAAACAGCCCCATACTAAGTCTCGACACTGCCGAGCCTATCGGGCCAGCAATCGAAAGTATCCAGATATTTTTACCACCCAAGCTAACAATACCGCCAGCTACAATACGAAAAATACAAGCGATGAAAACATTAAATACATTTTGCGTTCCTAGCATTAAACCAATCAAACTAGAAAGAACACCCGCTATGATATAT
>JARBTT010000052.1 GCA_029240055.1 Anaerosinus sp. | reverse complement strand
CGATTAAGAAGCTTGGTTTAACGCCAAGTCTTGATACAATACTCGTAATTGCTTCAGAAATTTTAACGGATACTTTCAAGGACTCTTCTTGACTACCAACATCTAATCTTTCACGTCCAGTAAATACTGTTACAGTTTGGCCATTTTTAATACATTCTTCTGTTGTGCTTATAATGCGATTTAATTCATCTGCTAACTTTTGTGGCTGAAGCACTAATAAATGATTGAATTCAATGAATTTTACGTACTCACATTTTTGTAGTTCTGCTAATTGTTCAGTTGTTTTCTTTACATGGGAACCGACAATTACAAGACCACCATTTTTATTATCTTTTGCAACAAGTTCTGATTTTTGCAGTAAGCCTTTATTGCTCACGCCACCAATTACTTTTGTAAACGCAGCGGCTGTTCTAAACATGAAGTTTTTACCTTGCGCCATCGCTTCAATAAGGGCAATTGAAAATACCTTAACGTCTACATAATCAACAGCGTTGACTACTACTTTATTGAACTCCTTCACTTGTAATAATTGCTTTGTAATACCATCTATATCAAAACTCCTAATACTTTCTAATGAAATGCAAGTCGTATTAGCAGCTTTATACTCACCTTTTGTTTTTTCTTCTACATATTCAGTCAAGTTTGATGACTTGTACATAAAGGTTTTGTCATTCGCAAATTCTGTTTCACCAGCTGGTGTTAAAAATTCACCTTCTTGTACATAATGAACGTTACCAATTGTAAAACGTCCGCCTTCTTTAAAGATTGGCATCAATACTTCGCCATCAATTTTTGTTCCGGAATTTGCTTCCACTGCTCCTTTTAAGGTTTGTGTTTCTAGTGGAAAATGTCCGCGAAGAGTAGAATCACTCCGGCTAATAATCATAAATTCTTTACCTGATTTTTTCGCTTCTGCGGCAATACGATTTGCCATTTGTGTATGAGCTTGCTTTGTTTCTTCTGCTGAGAAAGCTCTAGAATTTGTTAGTATAAAAAACATTGAGTTGGATTCAGCGAAACCTGCTGCAATACTTTCTTCTGACCAATCTGTATATACGGAGATACCATGTACAGTTTGTACCCCTGTTGGATCATCATCTAAGACAACAATTTTTTTGTTAAATGTTTTTAACGCTTGGGCTAATTTTTCATCCACCACTTTTTCATTGATATCCTGAATCATTTCAAATGCTTTTATTTTTAATACTTTTGCCATTCTCTTTTACTCCTCTGCTCATTTTGTATTTCATAGTTTTTTTTGAAAGAAGTAGAAAATAAGGCTTAAAAATCTTCTACTTCTTTCAGTTTAGTAATAAATATCTTTGCTTTTGGGATAATTCATATTTTTATTCGTAATAAATATCTCAGGAATTTTCCAATCATTGTTTAGGAGTACCTGCTTTTACTTCTACACCAGCTATTTTTTCATAGAATTGAACAATTCCGCCATGGTCGTCCATGATATGACCATCCGCTTTTAAGCTATGCATAATTTGTTTTAACTGGCTAGTAAGAATCAATGGAACATCAAGACTTTGGGCAGTATCCATAACATTTGTTATATCTTTTAAGTTGATTGCCAGTGTTCCACCTGGTTTAAAGTTACGTGCTACCATCATTGGCGCCTTTGCATCAAGCACAGCGCTGCCGGCAAGACCACCACGGATTGCTTGGTAAACTTTTTCTGGATCAGCACCAGCTTTTGCTGCGAGAACAAGTGCTTCTGATACTGCTGCAATGTTTAAGTTAACGATAACTTGATTCGCTAATTTTGCAACAGAACCGCTACCATTACCCCCAACAACAGTGATTGATTTACCCATTGCCAAGAAAACGTCTTTCATTTTTTCAACAACAGCTTCATCGCCACCGATCATATAAGCAAGTGTTGCATTGATTGCTCCAGGTTCTCCACCACTTACAGGTGAATCAAGGAATGGACACTCACGTTTTGCAGCTGCCACCGCGAACTCTTTAGAAGCTACAGGAGATACAGAGCTCATATCAACAATGATTGTACCAGGCTTTACGCCGGCTAAAATACCCTCTTCGGCTTCTAGCAAAGATTTAACAATTGCAGCATTTGGTACGATTGTAATAACAACATCGCTACCAGCAGCAAGTTCTTTAGGTGAACTTGCTGCTTTTGCACCAGCCTCTACCAATACTTCAACTGCTTTTGCATTGATATCGTACACAGTTGTATCAATACCAGCTTTTAGTAAATTTAATGCCATCGGTCTACCCATAATTCCTAATCCAACAAAACCAACTTTCAACAATGTGAAAACCCCCTTATAATTTGTGAAATATTCTATATAATAAACATGTAAACAGAATATCTTATATTTTACAAATATTCAGATAACATTCTGTCTAACGTTTTATTATCCATACATGAGAATTTTAAATCGGTCGTTTAGTATGCTGTATGTAGCATACTAGTTAATTTAGAAAGCAATGTTCTTCACCTAACATCGGACGATTTAAAATTATTTACTATCTATTCAATATAGCTCACGATTACCTGCATGTAGCATACCACTATATCCTAAAAAAATGAAACATCTTCACATAAACTACAAAATTTTATTTTTTAGTCTAAATTACAATGTTTCATCACTTCTATGGTATTTTGCATATGTTTCTCAAATGATAAATATGCACCATAGTCATCGCCACTTTTTATAATCTCAAATAGCTCTTCATGTTCTTTTATTGCAATCTTCATTCGTTCACCTTGTTTCAGTGAGCCGACGGTTGCCTTTTCAATTCTTGATCTTAGCATATGAATCATATTGATAAAATAATCATTTTTCGTAAAGTCAACGATCAGACCATGGAAATCAATATCTGCTTGCATAAAATCATAATAACGCTGCTTATCATCTACCGCTTCAGACGCTAACTTCAAGCAAGTATCTAATAAGATCAGCACTTCTTTTGCTTCTGGCGTATGAATATTCTTAGTTAAGTATCTGACACTATAACCTTCAATTGCCACCCTTGCTTCAATAATTTTTTTGACGTCTTCAAACAACAATGGTTTTACCATAATGCCTCGATTGTTATAAATCTCAAGCATATTTTCATGCTGTAATTGAAGTACAGCCTCTCTTACTGGTGTTCTTGAAATGTTCAATTGTGTGGCAAACATTTGTTCAGAATATATTTCACCAGTTTTTAGATCACCATTAATGATCGCTTTTTTCAAATACTGATAAACTTGATCTTTTAAAGATACTCTCTGTAAAATGTTTTCCACCATATTCTCTTCAACCTCGATATTTTTGCGTTTATTTTTATTCCTGTATGTAGCATACTACTATTTCTTATTACTTGTCAATAATCGAAATAAAGTTAATTTTTTCCCAATTTATATTCTAATAGCAACACAATAAATGTCGATTATTTTCTAACGATTGTCAACCTTATCCATACCAAATAAATCGTGTTGTTTTAAACGCTCCCAAGCCAATTGCTCATACTTTGTACCGACTTTACCATAGTTACAATATGGATCAATAGAAATACCACCACGTGGCAAAAATTTTCCTAAAACTTCAATATATTTAGGGTCCATAAGTTTAATTAAGTCTTTCATCATAATATTAACAACATCTTCATGGAAGTCGCCATGATTTCTAAAACTTACTAAATATAATTTGAGTGATTTGCTTTCTACCATTTTTATCGTCGGAATATAGCTAATATAAATCGTCGCAAAATCTGGTTGTCCTGTCATTGGGCAAAGACTCGTAAACTCTGGACAGTTGAATTTTACCCAATAGTCATTTTCTTGGTGCTTATTATCAAAAGCTTCCAATACCTGTGGTTGATATTCATATTGATAAGCCACACCACTTTGTCCTAATAATGTGATATCTGGCATTTCCTTTACTTGTCTTTGTTTCGTCATATTGCATCCTTCCTAGCTGTCTTACTTTCGTTATCTTTTCATTTATTAATTGTATCATGTGCAACGAAATTCAACAATATACAATATACTTTTTGAATTAATGAAAACAAAAACTGCCTATGACTAAAAAAGTATCACTTTTTTAGTCATAGGCAGTTTTTTTGCTAATACCGAACTGATATTTATGATTATTTTTTTATTTTACCTTTGGCTTATTTGCTGACTTGATAACTTTATTCGCTTGACGATTTGCAAAGAAAGTATCCGTCTTATTTGCCTTAATCATATTTTTATAACTGCTCTTTGGAGAAATTTTCCCCATGGACTCACCCCCCTGGATGCTATTGTCCACATTATATAACTTTTCTTAATGAATTGCAATTATTGAACTGTTTATTAATGAGCAATTCTAACTTCATTTACTTCATGGCAAATTTTTTTACTTTTTCCCCAGCAGTCTTTATATTCCCAGCCAGTCAATTCTTTAAATACTACTTTTGCTTCTTCAGTAGCATCCTCCATTGAACCGCCAGCTCTCAAACGGTTTACTTCATCTACCAAAATTTTATGTCTTTCTTTTGTTAATTTAAGTCTAGTACAAGCAATCCAAGTAATACTAAGTAGGATAAATGGAGCACCAACGGTAATCAAAGTAATCCCGAAAACTGCCGATTCCGGTTGTACGGTCACCCCTGGCTGGAAGGCAAACATTTGCAATCCTGCACCAAGTACTGCTGCTTCAATCGCTGTTGCCACTTTTGATAATAACGAATTAACCCCGGTGAATAACCCTTCTCTTCTTTGCCCAGTGATTGCCTCATCAACATCGGCCATAAAAGCCAATTGAAATACTGGTACATAGTCGATACCAGCTCTACCGACCATATTAGCAACTGCACATATCGTCAAAATGACAACCATATTGGCCGGCTGATTCACTGTCAATGCATAGTAGCCAAAAAGAGAAACAAATACAATAACTGTAGAAATTTTATAGGTGGTAGGCCCGCCATATTTATAACAAGACATGATGAATAACATCAATGCTATAGAAGAAGCAAATGTTGTAATACCAGAAATATTCGAAGTAACGATTGGATCTTGTAATAAAACAAAGATAACAAAGTACGTAAATACACCCGTTGTTAAATTTTTAAAAATACCGCCGATACACATCAGTACACAATGAAGTCTAAAAGTGCGAACACGCATACTAGAAGCAACATCTGCACAAATTCTAGGTAGAATATGCCAAACACTCTTGATCTCACTTTCATAATGAACGTCTTTTTGATCCCGTTCAAAGGTGAATAAGTAAACAACTACTAAAGAAATCCCCATCATGACTGCGTAAATAACACCTGTATAAAGAAATGCATCAGGAGAATCTTTTCCATACATCATAAATAAACGACCTGGAATAAAAGCAGCAATTGTGCTAGCAATCGTACCGCAATATTGCTTTGCCCCAGTTAATTTCGCTTTATCACCAGCATCTTGCGTCATTTCAGCAGGTAATGTTGAGCTAGAGACAATAACCATGGTGAAAATTACTTCATAGAATAAATTCATAATGAAATAATAGGTGAAGGATTGTCCTGAAACCCACAGCAATGGAAAGACAATCGTAATCGTTGGAATCCCAAGCAATATAAAGAATTTCCTTCTACCGAATCTTCTGCCGAGTCGTGTCTTTAAGAAGTTATCAGTAATAAAGCCCATCACGGGATTACCAACAGCATCTAAAAGCCGTGCCATTGTAAAAATCAAACTTGCTTCAATTGCATTTAAATTACACATTGTCGTATAGAAATACATAAGCCAAGCGGATATCAAAAGTTGAGAACCCTGCCCTAAAAAGTTTACGGAAGCATAACCAATAATATTTTTTAACGTTACTTTTCTAGCCACAATAGAGGCCTCCTCATAATTTTTAATGATCAAAATTCATTTTCTACAGACGCAAGGATGAATGGTCCCAAACCTTTTGGTTCGTTACTAACAATTGGTTCACTGATATAATAAGCGAATGTTCCATCACGGTTATCTTTGCCACCCAATCCTGCTACATAACAAATTTTGTTTAAATTAATGAGTTTTTCTTTTGTTGCTAAGATAAATTCAGCCACTAGACCTTGAAATGCTTGCTTTGCTGTTTCTTTCAAAATTTCTGGCAAATATCCTTTTCTTACTCCTTTTAATAATGCATATACAATCATCGATGATCCCGACGCTTCTAAATAATTACCTTTTCGCGTGCCTTGATCTAACACTTGATACCACACATGACTTTCTGTATCTTGTACCTTAAGCAATGCTGCTATGGTACGATTGAGGATTGCCACCAATTCGGGTCGATATTTATTATCTTCTGGGAAAACTTCCAAGGTATCAACGAGCGCCATTACATACCAGCCCATAGATCTACCCCAGAAATGCGGTGATAGCCCAGTGGTTTTATCGGCCCACCTTTGCTGCTTTTTTTCATCCCAAGCATGATATAAAAGACCTGTCAAGGGATCTTTGAGATGCTTTTCACAGAACATAAATTGCCTAGCAATATCATCAAATTCTGCCCTCTCACCAAATTCTTTTATATAAACAGCATAAAAAGTTGCCCCCATATATAAGCCATCCAGCCAAATTTGATGTGGATAAATATCTTTATGCCAAAAAACCCCTTCACTCGTGCGTGGATGAGATTCAATTTGTCTACGCAGATTCAGCAACGCTTTTTTATACTTTTCATCACCTGTTGCTTTATATAATGTAAGCAATATTTTACCGTTATTCAGATGATCAATATTGTATTCTTCTAGTGCATAGCCTTTAATACTGCCATCTTCACCGATAAAATGATCCATTGTTTTTACAACATATGTAAGATACTTTTTTTCTCCTGTTTGCTGCCAAACTTTTGCGATTCCATCTAAAGTTAAACCATATTCATAGCCCCAGTGATCTGTTAAATTTGTTTTTCTAGCGATGACTGAATCAGTCATCCATTTAGCATAACTAATCATATTTCACCTCGTATTTAAAATTTAATTCAAACTTCTGGATCAATATCCTAGGTCTTCAGCTACAATAATAATTTTGATTCTTCCTTCAAATTTAATCCCATTATGGATAATCGTTGTAAAATTGCAGATTCTTTTTTTACAATCACAGTCGACACAAAATCCAGTTTCTGCGCAAGGCGTCTCATGTTTGATTCGCTTTGAATTCATTGGCGCAATTTCTCTAATTCGTTTAAACGCATCATCTAAGGTATCGACAATCTTGTTCACACCTGCGACGATGATGACATTCTTTGGGCCAAAAATCATTGGCGCCACACGGTTTCCTGTGCAATCTGTATTGACCAATTCACCACGTTTCGTAATCGCGTTAGTTCCGGTAATCAAGTAATCGGCCGTAAGTGATTGACGATGAATGTCTACGATATCAGGATCAAACGGAAGCTTCTGATAGCGATCAAAAAACTGGTAATTTCCATTGCGTAAAACCTCCACCATCCCCATCTCACTTAACGTAGTCGATCCACCGATCGCAACACTTGCCCCCTCTTCTAGCATTCCAATCAGCTTTTCTTTAGCCTCTTTCCTCGTAGCCACATAGCTTGCTTTAAAATGTCTTTGGTTTAAAACTTTAACAATTTGCTTCGCTTTGCATACATTCTTCCACTCTTGGAACTCATTCATATGTATTACCCGCCTTACATTTTTTTGTCTGGTCAACAATTAAAATATTTTATCTTTTTAGAATATTTTAATTATTTAAAGGAAGTTTATAGTTTACCTACGCAGTAAATATTTTTCCATTAATATTGACATTTTCGCAAACCAAATTTTCGACATTTTTTAAGATACACGACGTTTCGACATCATGTAATATGCAATTAATCAATTTTATATTTGTAATTGGCGTACGATCATAAGCACTTAATAAAAAGCCTGTTTCGCCACCATAACTTTCAAGATTTTCTACAACAATATTGCGAACAACCGGTGTAAAATCACCAGTATCACCTTCTTCATAATCCATATCGACAATCAATATTTCTTTTCCAATACTCTTTACGATCGTATTTCTAAAGAAAATATTTTCAATGATGCCACCACGTACCGAGTTGGTTTTAAATCGTAGAGCCCGATCTAAATTTGGACTGTCCATCACATTATGATCAGCGAAAACATTATAAACACTACCCGAAATTTCGCTGCCAATCGTAATCCCACCATGACCATCTTTCATATAATTATTACGAATGACAATATTTTTACAAGGTGTATTAATACGCCTGCCATCAGCATTTCTGCCGGATTTAATCGCAATACAATCATCCCCATTATCAAAATAACAATGTTCAATTAATACATTGTTACAAGAATCAGGATCAAAGCCATCGGTATTGGGACCATGACCGGTGATCGTTACATGATCAATCTTAATATTTTCACAAAGTACAGGGGCAATTTGCCACATCGGCGAATTTTTCACCGTTATCCCTTCGATTAAAATATTCTTACTTTGATAAAACTGGATAAAACTTGGGCGAAGATAATGCCCTGTTCCAAACTTTCTATCAGCCACTGGTATATTTTCTTCAGCCATCGCAAATAGCAGCTCACGATCAGAGGCTTGCTCGGGCTCACCTGCTTGCCAACCAAATTCTGTTTTACCTTTCCAAGGCCACCAATGTTGGTTGTCACCGTTGCCGTCTAAAGTTCCTTCTCCAGTAATCGCAAGATTCACCTCATTATAAGAATAAATCAGCGGAGAATAGTTATATAACTCCACCCCCTCAAAACGATTGAGTACCATTGGCAAATATTTCATCAAGTCTTGACTAAACTTAATAGTAGCATTCTTATCGATGTACAAATTGATATTGCTTTTAAAATGAATTGGGCCTGTCAAATAGGTCCCCTCGGGAACGAGGATACGGCCACCGCCAAATCGATTGGCCATATCCATCGCTTTCCTAAAGGCGGCTGTACAATCTGTTAGCCCATCACCTATGGCACCATAATCCGTTAATAAGAAATCACGATTAGAAAACTTAGGAGCTACAACATTATTTAAAATTTGGCTAACTTGTTGCTCAAAACTCATTCTCTTCGCCTCACGTTCATCCAGATAGTTTAGATCGCTTTCAGTAACCTATTTTTTATCAAGATTGAAATATCTAAGTGCATTATTATAAGAAATGTCTTGCACTATTTTGCCTAGTTGTTTGATATCATTTGGATATTCACCATTCTCTACCCAGGTACCGATCAAATTACATAAAATTCTTCTAAAATATTCATGACGTGTATAAGAAAGAAAACTCCGTGAATCTGTCAACATGCCAATAAAATTTCCTAATACTGACAAATTTGCTAGACTCGTAAGTTGCTCTTCCATCCCTTTTTTAGTGTCATTAAACCACCAAGCACTACCATGTTGGATTTTTCCAGCTACTTCTGGTCCTTGGAAATTCCCTAAAATACTACCTAGCATTGCATTATCATTAGGATTCAAAGAATAAAGCACGGTCTTAGGTAATTCACCAGTTTTGTTGAGTGCGTCCAAAAAACGTACGATTCCTTCACCACAGTTATACGATGCGATACTGTCAAACCCAGTATCTGGGCCCTGCGCAAGATATTCATTCGTATTACCATCACGTAATGCGCTATAGTGAAGTTGCATTACCCAATTGTATTTTTTGTATTGTTTTCCTACAAATACAAGCAATGCCGTTTTATAAGCTTCCACAGCTTCACTAGAAAGTACCTTCCCCTTTAATGCATCTTGGAAAATTTGTTCGAGTTCTGCTTTACTGCTATCACGGTAAAATACATATTCCAATGCATGATCAGAAGCGCGGCAACCAAGTTCATTAAAGTAATCAATCCGACTTGCTAATGCTTGAAATAAAGTATCTACTGAAGTAATCTTCACGCCACTTACAGCAGCAAGTTTACTGATATACTCTTTAAATTCCTTTTTTTCAATTCGCATCGCTTTGTCTGGACGGAAAGATGGAATTACTTTCGCCTTGCAAGAACTTTCGGCTTTAATTTTCTTGTGCCATTTTAAATCATCCGCTGGATCATCTGTTGTCCCAATGACGTCTACATTGGAATTATTAATGATACCGCATACAGATAATTCATCTTTAGCCAATTTTTTGTTACATAATTGCCAAATTTCTTCTGCTGTATCTTCTGAAAGAGTTAATTTACAATCAAAATAACGGCTTAATTCTAAATGCGTCCAATGATAGAGTGGATTTCCAATCGCCTTTGGCATTGCTTCCGCAAATTTTTGGAATTTCTCCCGATCAGAGCTTTCTTTGCCTGTAATATATTTTTCTGCTACGCCATTGGAACGAATCATCCGCCATTTATAATGATCCCCACCAAGCCACGCTTCCGTAATGCTAGCAAATTTATGATTTTTGGCAATCTGTTCTGGATTGATATGACAATGATAGTCAATAATCGGCATTTGCTTTGCATACTCATGAAAAAGAGTTTTTGCTGTTTCATTCGATAATAAGAAATCTTCATCCATAAATGTTTTCATTTGGAACACCCTTTCGCTTTTAAGTTAAAAACCATGTATTTTATTTAAAACTTATAAGGTAACACCATCTTTAAAGATCGCTAGGTCACGTTTATCCAGCGACTCAGACTTCGCATTTTGATTACCAGAGGAAACCTCTACTATAAATTCAAAAAATTGATTGGAGACTGATTTCATATCCATTCCACTGAGTAATTTACCAGCATCAAAATCAATCCAATTCGCCTTTCTACTTGCCAATTCAGAATTACTCGCTATTTTTACGGTTGGTACGGGACAACCAAATGGAGTTCCACGTCCAGTCGTAAAAAGGATCAAGTTAGCACCAGCTGCCGCAAGTGCCGTAGAAGCTACGAGATCATTTCCTGGTGCTGTAAGAAGATTCAATCCTCGTTTATGAACACGATCACCATAGGAAAGCACGTCAATGACTGGTGCTGTACCACCTTTTTGCACACAACCTAACGACTTATCTTCCAAGGTCGTAATCCCGCCAGCTTTATTGCCAGGCGATGGATTTTCATTAACTTTCTGTCCATAGCGCATAAAATATCGTTTAAAATCGTTGATAAGTCCGACTGTTTTGGTAAAGATCTCTTCATCGATGCAACGATTCATTAACAACGTTTCTGCCCCAAACATTTCAGGAACTTCTGTTAAAATCGACGTTCCGCCTTGTGCAATCAACATATTAGAGAATTCACCAACCAACGGATTTGCCGTTATCCCAGAAAATCCATCTGATCCCCCACATTTTAAACCGACTACCAGCCGATCTACAGGACATAATTCACGATGAAATTGGGCAGAGTATTCACAAAGTTCTTTCATGATATCTAAGGCCACAGCGACTTCATCTTCATATTCCTGACAGACTAAAAACTTTACCCGCTCCTCGTCATACGTTCCTAACACTTTTTTTAAATCCTCAATTTGATTATTTTCACACCCGAGGCCAAGGACCAATACTGCGCCAGCATTCGGATGATCAATCAAACCGGCTAAAATTTTTTGTGTAAAGAGTTGATCGTCACCAAGCTGTGAACAACCATGTGGATGACTATAGGAAAAAATTCCATCAATCTGTGGTGATAAAAACTGCTTAGATTGATCTTCGATAGATTTAGCAATGGCGTTTACACAGCCCACTGTCGGAATAATCCAAACCTCATTACGAATACCAACTTTTCCATTGGGACGCTTGTATCCTAAAAACTCTTGCGATTTTTCTTGTTTACCGGTCTCGAAATCCGGTTTATATTGATACTCAAGTAAATCGCCGAGCCGTGATTTTACATTGTGGGTATGCACCCATTCGCCTGCAAAGATATCGCAGCTTGCCAAACCAATTGGAAAGCCATATTTCATAACATATTCTGCTTTATGAATATCGTTTAGCGCAATTTTTTGACCGGCAGTAACATCTGCACTTATCGTAATCTTGGTTTCATTTATTTCGACTACATCGCCTTTTTTTAATGAGCAAACAGCGACAGCAACGTTATCTTTCGGATGAATTTTTATAAGCTGTTGCATAATTACACCTTTTCTGCCATAGCAAGATTTTTCATTGTTTGATACATACCATCTTTTTTGATATTTTCTAAGTGTAGTGTTACCATATCAACAAAACCATTGTAGTCTGTTAAATTTTCACCCCAGAAATCAGCTTTAGCAGCCACTCGAGCACTTAATTCCTTCGCTGATTCCCCGCTGTATTTCGCAAAGAATTGCAATACTTTTTCATCATCACAAATTTGATATGACTTAGCATTACGATATCCAGTTAAACTGCCCGTTTTATATTCCTTAGCCGAATAGAAACTGATCAGTGCCGCAAAAGAAAACGCGATCAATTTTGGGATTGCTTTTTCTTGGTGATAACTATCTCGTAAGATCGGCAAAACCCTTGCCTTCCACTTCGATACTGAATTTAAGGAAATAGAAAGTAGCGCATGTTTCACGAACGGATTTTCAAACCGTTCAAATACAGATTTCGCGAAAGCGACAGCTTCTTCATGCGGAAGTTTCACTGTTGGTACGATTTCATTGAGTACGATTTGTTCCATATATTTTCTAACGACCGGATCTTTCATACATTCCAGTACATAGTCTTTTCCTGCTAAATAAGCTGCCAATACCGTAGAAGTATGCGCGCCATTTAATATGCGAACCTTACGATCACGATAAGGTTTCAAATCCTGCGTAAATACAACTGAAAGTGTATCTGTGGAAAGTGGTAACCGTTTTGAAATATCCACTTTTGATTCAATGACCCACAAACCAAAAGGTTCACCAGCGGTTAGCAAATCATCTTGATATCCCAGTTTTTCTTCCAATGATTTTGCCTCGTCTTTTGGATAGCCAGTAACAATTCGGTCTACCAACGTATTGCAAAAAATATTATGCTCTAAAATCCAGTCTTTGAAAGCATCGTCAAGTTTCCACAAGGAACTATAGTTCAATATACACTGTTGTAACTTTTCGCCATTTGCTTCGATGAGTTCTATTGGTAACATCGTCAATCCTTTCGTCGGAGCACCTTGAAACGCTACAAATCTTTCATATAAAAACTTCGTCAATTTGCCAGGGTAAGTGTTGGGTGGTTGTAAAGTAAGTACATCTGTTTCGTCATAGACAATCCCCGCCTCTGTCGTATTAGAAACAACAAATTCTAGCTCTGGCAGATGGGCTAATGCCATAAATTTCCCGTACTGTTCATATGCTGCTAAAGCTTTTTGTACGCATGTTACCACGCGATTTTCTTCATAAATACTACCATCTTTTATGCCACGTAAGGAAACAGTATAAAGATTATCTTGGCAATGAAACTTTTCTAAATTTCCCTGCCTAGGTTTTACAATTGCGACATCACCATGGAAAGTACCTTTTTCATTGGCAACATCAACTGCATAGTCTATGAATCCTCTTAAAAAATTTCCTTCACCAAACTGAATGATCTTAATTGGTTTGTCAGATCTACTATAGATTTCGTTAATTTTTTTCATCTAATCAAAACTCTCCTTTATCGGAAAAATGTAGTATATTATTTTACAATGTAAGTGCTTACATTTTTTATTTTATCATTAATTTAATGTATGTCAATATAAACATTACGAATTTATAAAATATTTACAATTTAGCGACAATTTGAATAATTATCAATAAATTTTCTTTAAATTTATTGATTTTAGAAAAAATTCCGTTATACTTATGATATAAATAGACCACGAGGTGAAGTGAATGACGATCTACGATATTGCACGCTGCTGTAACGTTTCTATTGCTACTGTTTCTAGAGTATTAAACGGCAGTTCTAAAGTAAGTAACAAAACCAGAGATAAAGTTCTTGCTATGATGCGCGAACAAAATTACACACCAAATGCATTTGCTCGTGGGCTCGGTCTAAATTCGATGAAAATGATTGGTATTTTATGTACAGATGTCTCTGATACATTTTTCGCCAAAGCAGTCTCACTTGTAGAACGCGATCTTCGAACACGTGGCTTTGATGTTTTATTAGCCTGTACTGGTAATGAGCTAGAAGATAAGAAAAAATATCTACAACTGCTCCTTGAGAAGAAACCGCCAAACAAATTCCTATTATCATCATCAATGGCTTAGTCGATCACCAAAACATTTATTGTGTCCTATGTGATGAGAAAAAAGCGATTATGAAAAATGTAGAACTATTACATAAACAAGGCTACGATAAAATTTTATACCTCTATGATGCCTTGACGTTTGGTGGACAACAAAAGCTCTTAGGCTATAAGCAAGGGCTAAAAAAATACAAACTACCCGAGGACAGTCAGCTTTTTCACAGAATTCCCAAAACCACTGAAGCGGCAATGCAAAAAACGACGGAACTGCTACAAAGTAAGATAGAGTTTTCTGCAGCGATTGCGGCAGAAGATTTACTAGCTGTGGGTATCCAAAAAGCCACAATCAAAGCTGGTCTCAATATTCCAGTGATCGGCTTTAATAATTCAATTTTAGCGAAATGTACTACTCCTGAATTAACCAGTGTGGATAATAGATTGGATATTCTTTGTCCTAAGGCTGTAAATAAGTTAATTGATATCCTAGCTGGCAAGAAAGTGCCACAAAAAACAATCATTTCACCAAAAATTATTGAACGCGAAAGTTTTAAGTTACTACACAAATAAAAATGGTGCGAATAGAATTTTCTATTCACACCATTTTTATTTGCGCTGAAACAGCTGTTTTGCTGTTTTTATGTTATTTACTTTTTTGCCAAACTTGGATACCTTGTTGACTTGGTAAAATACTTGGATCAAAAGTGGGTTCTTTAATCCCTCTACGTTTTTGGTCAGCATAATCATTGAGTGCAATTAAAGCATATTGGGCTAGGAACACAATCGCAATTAGATTTGTAATTGCCATCAATGCCATAAATAAATCGGCCATATCCCATACGATAGATACTTTTGCTACTGAACCAAACAACACCATAGCAATAACAGTAATACGGAAAATGGTAAGCCAGGTTTTACTAGAATGTAAGAAACCAATATTACTTTCACCATAATAGTAATTTCCTATGATAGAACTAAAGGCAAACATAAGCACAAAAATTGCTAATAATGCTGGTGCACTTGCTCCTAAATGCGTAGTAAGCGCTGCTTGTACCAATTCGATTCCCGTTAAATTTGTCGCTGCATAATCCGTTGTCAATAAAATAATAAATGCCGAAGATGTACAAACCATTAAGGTGTCAACAAACACGCCAAGTGCTTGAATTAGTCCTTGTTTCACTGGATGAGAAGCCTCAGCAGCTGCAGCCGCATTTGGTACGGACCCCATACCAGCCTCATTCGAGAATAGTCCACGCTTGATACCAGCCATCATCGCGGCGCCAAGTCCGCCTCCCACTGCGGCATCGGGACTAAATGCATTAGCAATGATACTTTTTAAAACGCTAGGTAATAGACCAATATTGCTAATGGTTATATAAAGTGCTACCAATATATATACACCTGCCATAATCGGCACTAACCATTCTGACACGGTTGCAATTCTCTTTACTCCACCAAAAATAGTCATCGCTGTTAATATGGTAATCAAGATTCCCGTGGTCATACGTTCGAGGCCGAATGCTGATTGCAACGCGATGGTGATCGTATTAGCTTGCACCGAATTAAAAATAAGGCCGAATGTAATACTAATTAAAATCGCAAAGAATGCCGCTATCCCCGGTTTTCCCAAGGCATTTTTAATATAGTACGCAGGTCCGCCGCGATACCCACCATTGGCATCTTGAATTTTATAAATCTGCGCTAATGTACTTTCAACAAAACCAGTAGCAGAACCTAAAATTGCAAGAATCCACATCCATAAAATAGCACCTGGTCCTCCCGTCACAATTGCAATTGCAATGCCAGCAATATTACCAACACCAACACGCGATGCCGTGCTAATACAAAAGGCTTGAAAGGACGAAACCTTATTCTCGCTAGCTTTCACACCAACACCTTCGCCTAACAAACGGAACATTTCACGGATGAAACGAATTTGCACGAATTTGGTCCGAAAAGAAAAATACACACCCACACTAATTAACATAATAATTAAAACATAAGACCATAAAATATCATTACAAAAGCCAAGCGCTAAACCAAAAAAATCCATTTATCTAACCTCTTTCATCAAATCTTTCACATTTTTTTACCTGCTCATCTGAAGAATTTCTCATTATATCAAGCATCCAGCCACTTTAATGCAACTATTCAAAGTTGTTTGATGAATATTATATACACAAAATAACTAAAAAAACAAAAAGACCCCCAAATTACTTTGAACGCCTTTGTTACATAATAATGATACTCTATTTGCTTTTTACTGTCAAATTTAACAACTATAAAACATATTTGATCTATCTTGTAAACGCTTTTTACTTTACTATTTACTAGACTATTTCGAACATTTAATCTTATAATAACAATAACTCTTATACTTATTTCATACAATAATTGGAGGGAAATTATGAACTTTATTGGCTATAGAACTTTAAAAACTGCCTTAGGCGTTGTAATCGCCATGTATATTGCAAGCGCACTTGGGCTAAAGGATGCTACATCGGCGGGCATTATCACTATTCTTAGCTTACAAAACACCCGAAAACAATCAATTCAACTCGCCATAAAAATGTTGTGTGCTTTTTTACTAGCGCTATTTCTTTCCGTTATATTATTTAAGCTTTATAGCTATACTCCATTTATTTTTGGTATTTTTTTATTATTTTTCATTTCTATCGCTGTTCGCTTGAAACTACAAGAAGGAATTGTCATCAGTGCTGTCTTGATTACACATTTACTAATTGAGCAAGACATACAAATCCCCTTCTTACTAAACCAACTATATCTAATGATCATCGGTGTAGCTATTGCATTAATTCTAAATTTATTTATGCCTAACTTGGAAAACAAATTTAAAGAAAAACAACAGTTCATTGAAAACATAATCAGCTCTATACTTTTGAACATGTCTGAATCACTGCGTAATCAAACCTGCTCTATTGGAGAAAACAACTTATTTACTCAGCTTAGAAGAACCTTAAAAGAAGGCTCCGATATCGCCCATATTAATTATAATAATAGAATTTTCGCAACGAACAACAACCATAGACAATATATGGAGATTCGTGAGCAACAATTAAACTGTTTATTAAATATGAAAAAACATTTTGATCGTTTATCGACTACCTATAGGCAAACCATTATTATTGCTGATTTTGCCAACAAAGTGGCATATTCTATTTCAGACTATACAATGACTAACAATCAATTAACTGAACTTAGAAATTTAAGAGATAGCTTTACAACGATGCCATTACCCCAAGATCGAGCAGAATTTGAAAACAGAAGCGTTTTATATCAATTTTTGAATGATATGGACGAACTTTTGTTATTAGAAAACATATTGAAAAACCTTTGAGATAAAATAAGCTAACCCTTTAACGCTACATAAAACAATTTTATCATTTCAGCTACATTTTTTCTTTTAGTTAAGTTTATCTAAAAAGATCATGTCTATGAAAATCACATAGGCATGGTCTTTTTTTCATACACAGCAACAACACTACTGTATGAACTGTATTATGATGTGTATGAAAATGTGTATTGATATAGGTTACAATTAAAAGCTTCAAAATCCCCCATTCTGCAGGTTTGGAGCACAGCAGCAATAGTGCAAAGTGTTGGCATACCATTTGCACTTTAATACTAAGCAAAACTGTTTTATTGCAAACATTATGAATAGTAGCAGAAATATCTGCTACTATTCATTGAGCAGAGGTGGTGAAAATAATGATCATACTGTGGAGTGGTTAAAAAATTCTAAGCAAAAAATTCTAAAGTCTCATGAAAGTTAACACGGCATGGAGGAAAAAATAATGAATAAAACCTGCTATAAAATATTGGCATTCGGCATATTTGCACTCCTGATATTATGTACTTGCTCTCCTGTATTTGCCAATCCGGACACGCCTAGCAACAATATACATGTTGATCAGGTTGGCTATTTGCCCGAATATCCCAAAATCGCTATTGTTGTGACAGCTAATGGTACAGATGAATTCAAAGTTTTAAATGCGAATACCAATGAGATTGTCTACAAAGGTACGTTATCCGCCCCACACAAAGATATCTCTTCAGGGGACACAGTACGCCAAGCGGATTTTTCCCCAGTAACCGCACCTGGCACATATATTGTTACAGTAGATGGAATCGGCAGTTCTTATCAGTTTAAAATTAGTGATAATGTCTATTACATACCGCTCATTCATACACTACGTTCCTATACATTAGCACGAAGTAATATTGCTATAAACGATCCTATTACTGGCCTGCAGCATGCTGTAGATCATGAGAAAGCAAAAAATGCCAAGGTATTTTTCTCCGATGGCGTTAGTACCAAAGGTGATGTATTAGATATGTCTGGCGGTTGGTATGATGCCGGCGATTATGGTAAATACGTACCTACAGGCGGAATTAGCGTCTCTACCATTTTATTAGCTTATGAAAACCAGCCACAAAAATTCAGAAAAGGTCAAATGTTTTTCCCTAAAGGAATTGCTTTAAATGAAAAATCACCTGATATGCCTGACGTATTGGTGGAAATGAAATGCGAACTTGATTGGATGCTTAAAATGCAACGTTCTGATGGCAACGTTTATCTTAAAACCTCCGGGCCGTATTGGTCTGATTTAAAAACTCGTCCAGAAGATGATAAATACCCTCAATATGTTTATGGCCTTGCAACTTACAATACTGCACTTTATGGAGCAACCAATGCAATGGCAGCTCGTATCTATCAAAATTATGATCCAGCCTATGCTGACCAACTATTAATGGCCGCAAAAAAGGCATTCAACTTTATCAATTCAAACCCTAAACCTAGTTTTCGGTTTGATGAAGGACAAAATAATGGTTCAGGTCCTTATGAAAAAACAACTGAAAACGAACATAAATCATGGATTGCCTCTGTCAAAACAGAGCACCCTAACCTAAAACTAACAGCTGATGCTGAAGAGCGAATTTGGCTTGCTGCTGAATTATTCAAAACGACTGGTGACAAGCAATATGAAAACTACTTAAAAAAGAATTTTGCTGATGTAATCATCATTAAACCAAAAGCGTTTAGCTGGACAAACTCACTAGCCCTTGGGCAATGGGCTTATTTAACTAATCCCAATGCAAATAGTGCGATAAAAGCAAAAGTAAAGCAAGCCTTTCTTACTTATGCCGATAGCACAGTAAAACAAATTGCGTCAGATGGATATGGTTGTGCACTAAATAATAATGAGTATACTTGGTCATCAAATAAAGTAACGTTAGGTAAAGCCAATATGTTGGTCTTGGCTTATCAACTTGATCCTAAACCAGCCTATCTAAATGCCGCACTCGATCAAGTGCATTATATTTTGGGTAGAAATACTAATGGAGTTTGTTATTTGACCGGTTCTGGCACAAACCCAGTTCGCAACATACACAATCGGGTACGAGTAAGCACTGGTCTTTACCTGCCTGGCTGGCTAGCTGGTGGTCCAAACAACCACTCTGGCGGTGATCCATTACAGACTAAATTACTAGCAAGTGGCAACATTCCTCCAGCTAAAGTTTATATTGATGCACGTGAATCTTATTCTACTAATGAAAATGCCATTGATTATACAGCCCCTATGACGTATATTTTGGCCTACTTTTCAGATTTTGATGATAAGTTAACTTCTGAAGATATCAAAATTACACCTAAAAATTAAATTTCAGGAGGAGAAAAAATGAAAAAAACTTTAACCATTACTCTTGCCTTTTTATTTGTAATAGGTCTTTTCACTACAGCTCTTGCGGCAGAAAAAATGGCAGTGAAAAGTCAAGGCAGTCCTGAAAAAAACTATACCAGTTATTTTTCTGGTCAGCAGCCATTTAACGACGGCGCATCCACTATAACACAAACAGTAAGTGCCAACGGAGTACTATCTATAAAATATGCCTTACAACCTAAAGGATGGCTAGGCGCAACTAGCGAACATTTCCAGGAAGATTGGTCTGCTTTTACTGGCTTGCAAATTAAAGTAGCTGGCGGAACCAAGGCAAAGATTAGATTAGAGCTTTACGATGCTAATGGAGTTTCTTATGAATTTACCTTTGTCGATGATTCCGTAAAAGGGAAATTAGTTACTATTCCTTTTAGTAGCTTTAAACAAAGAATAGACTGGCAGCCTGCAGGAGTCGATGCTGATCAACCATTTTCTTTAACCCCTGTTTCCACTTTAAATATTGCACCACTTGAAGGAAAAGGTACAATATATTTTTCTCAAATACAACTCTATAAATAAAGCAATTTTAACAGTTACATAAGATTAATTAATATAAATTATCGTTAAACACTATTTTAATTTTTTAATCTTCTTATGACAATAAACAAAGAGCTGATTGCAAATTTGCAATCAGCTCTTTGTTTATTGTCCAATCTTAATTTCATAACAGCAACTGAACTTATCACCAATTTTCAATGAATTATTGCCAGCTTTATCAGAAAAATCTCCTTTAAAATCAGCATAATCTGCATGTCCGAACCAAGGTTCTAAGCATAAAAATGGTGCCCCGGCTTCTGGTGCCCAGATTCCCCAATAAGGAAAGCCTTCTGCTTTGACACTGATGGTTTTCGCATTATTTTTTGATTTTATCGTAATCATATCCGATTTCAGTTCATCAAAAATAAGTACACCATTTTTAAACGTATCCTGCGAAAGTGGCAATGTTTTCGTATGTTCTAAACATTCTTTTTTCTGATGCTTCAAGTAGCATTCTGGTGTAATTTTCATAATTTCAGCAGTTTCTAGCTGATTGAACTCCAAATAGCAATCTTCTAAACGATCCTTTTGGTCAATTGGACACATCAGCGCTGGATGTGCACCAATGGAAAAGAAAATGGTCTTGTCATCTAAATTGTTGACTTGCCAAATGACCTTAACCGAATTTTCCGCAAGTACATATGTAATTTGTAGAGAAAATTGATAAGGATATACCTTTAGTGTTCCTTCTGAATATGTTAATTCTAACGTAATAGAATCTGCGGTTTTATGAATCATTTGAAATTCAGAGATTCTACCAAATCCATGTGCCGGCAACTGATAGCTCTTCTGATCAACGATATAGGTCGAATCAACAAGTTTCCCGACAATTGGGAATAAGACAGGGGAATGATATTTCCAGTACTTTTCATCACCATTCCATAAATATTCTGTACCTTCTTTTTTACCCGTAATAGAGTGAAGCTCCGCCCCATGCTTGCTGACTGTAATTTTTATTGTTTCATTTTCTAAAGTATACAACTAAAAAACCTCTCCTTCATCATGTTTGTGATTAGCTAGGGTTTCATAAACAAAACTTAACATAATTATTATAGTCGTGTTTTTCTTTTCTAGCAATTTAAATTTAGGAATATGAAGCAATAGAGGAAAATGATAATCCTTGGTAAATAGAGCAAAATAGTCTACAATAAGTATACAGTAAAAATTTTATAAAATACTAAAACAAAAAAACAGAGCTATTTGAGGTGATACGATTGGAATTAGATTTAAAACTTGGTATCCAAGGTGAAAAAACAGAAATCGTCAGTGAGTCGAATACTGCCATTCAGTATGGTAGTGGCAACTTGCCTGTATATGCTACACCAGCAATGGTTGGTTTGATGGAAGGAGCTGCCGCAGCAAGTGTTGAACCTAAATTACTCGAAGGCATGAGTACCGTTGGTATTAGCTTAACTATCCAACATTTAGCAGCAACGCCACTTGGTATGAATGTACGCGCTGTCAGTGAATTGATTGACGTTAATGGCAAAAAGCTACGCTTTAACGTTACTGCTTTCGATGAAAAAGAAAAAATTGGCGAAGGTACACATGAACGATTTATCGTTTCTGCCGATAAGTTTCTCCAAAAAGCACAAGCAAAGTCGAAACCATAAACAATAAGCCTATTATTTTTGAACTACTAAGTTTTCAAAATAATAGGCTTATTGTTTGTATATTGTAGAAAATCAGTTATTATACTAACTGATCAACTGTTCCAACTTGTTTATTGCTCTCAATTTCTATTTTTTCGTTGCTTACAACAATTGTTAATTCTTCATTGCCTGACTCTTCCGCTTGAAAAAGATCTTGCTCTGGCAGTTCCTTACTCAGCAATTCTTTTTTTGGTAACTTATTATATAAGGTTTTCATCTGTTTTTTCTTGGTAATCATGTATTCCACTATTAAATTAAAAATTTCAAATAATGCGGTTGTTTCATCCCGCTTATCTTCCGTATGAATAACCTCCGGCTCCACAGGACAATCACCGATTACACCAAGATATTCTAACGCCTGCTGAAGTTGTGCCGGTAATCCATCTTCGACAAACCGAGCAACATCTTCCGTAATGTTATTACCTTGGTCACCCAATTCAGTAACCAATTCTTGCAATGCAATCCGAATTAATGCATCAGCAGCTCTCACTGAAGAAGGATATACATTCATCGCTTCCAAGTAGGTTTTTGATACTTTAGTTGGTGTCTCTACATGTGGATGAGGCAACGTAGATGCCGACGGAATGATCAATTTATCCCCCGCCCACAGCGAAAAACATTTGCAATGCTCACAATAGGAAACAGTTAATGGATAAGGTCTATAACTGAGATTCGTTCGCCATTGAAAAGGTAAATTATCATCAGCATACCCCGAGCCAACGTATAAATCTCGCCAATCCTGATGCGAATAAACCCCACAGATTGGGCAATGAAAATTATCACTTTTATAAGATGGCACTACAAATTTACTCATTCATTATTAACCTCCAAAGATGCTTTTTTTATTATTTTAAACAATCAAATCTTCACAATCTACAGATACAGTTGACTTATAAAATTTGTAAATTAATTTCTAAATTCTCTGTAAAGTGACAAAACCCCTGCTAAACTGCTACAGAAATAAAATTGTTTTTTCTTTTTGAATCTGATAGATCATTTCATTTTTATTGCCATCTCTTACAATGGAAATGTAGTGAGGTAACATTAATAACCAAATGACTGCAAGATATCTTAATTCATATCTTGCAGTCATTTGGTTTAATGGTGGTAGCCCCCATAGATATAAGTCCTATTATTTAAGTAACTAACCATTTTAAAGCATATCATCATCGGTGACACGCTTTATTAAATGCTATTGTTGCTATCCTTATCATTCAACCTTTCTAACAAAGATGTACTGATGGAAATATTTTGATTATTTACCTCACGGACAAATTCTTCTTTTGTATAATTTTTATTTTGACGTATGATCTGACAATGTTTTTCTAGCTGCTGCTTTCCTATGCTACCTTCTTTAGAATCCATTATTTGTGGATTTCCTTGTTCTTGATTTACATATATCCGTTGCGGGCTTTCTGCATTACTTTTTCTATTCATCATATGACAGATGATCAGATAGCTAAAGCCAGATGAAGCTAAGATAATGATGACCAATTGAATTTGAGGTAAAAAAGTCCATATTGTACTTATAATACAAGCAATAGAAAGTAGCATTAACATATTTTTAACGTTCCAATCATATATTTTATGATTTAAGCCTTCTTTTATAAGAAAATATACAAAAACTGATGCTAGTGCAAATACTAGTAATATAATCATTCAATTGCCCCCTTGCCTTTTGTATGGATATATAACAACCATATTTTCATTATAATATTCATAATGAAGAAAGTGGAGAGCTGCTTATACTCTCCACCTTTTTACTCAACAGGGAAAATATCAGGACATTGTTTTGGAAATGTAGGTTTTTGACAAATACACCCATTAATTCCGCAATCAAGGTTATTCTTTCTAGGTTCACAGAATTTGCCTTGCACTTCTAATTTTACTTCTGTTTCTACTTGTACGTCTTGACAAATAGAAATTTCAAAAATAAAATTTCCATTAACCGGTGTATTGCTCAATGAAATGGCATCTGCACTACGAACATGAATTGTAATATTATCAACAGTGAATTCGTCAGGGAAACATGTGGTCTGATCGTAAACTTCTATTGTAAGAGGGACTGTCTTAAGAATTTGTGCACAGCCAATTTCAGTTTTTTTACAATGAATAATAATATTTTTTCTAACCACGCTTACAATTCTTGTGGTTATATCAGCGGCAGTTATCGTACCTACAACTTCCAAAAGATGACCTGCCTCAACAAGTGCCTGTAATGTTGCAAGATCTGCCGTAGGAATAGCCACTTGCTTTATTTCATCAGTATTTAACATAACCCAGTCATAAATTTTATTGACTCTTATACATTCGTTTGTTACAGATTTATCCTTACATATAATAAAATAATTTTCTTTAGCACATTCACCTTCAGTCATAATAATAACACCTCAACTATATTTAATAATGTAGATACTATCTAGTATCCACATTATAATTATATGAACTTTACGTCATTTCTGTTAATATAATTACAATGTAAAATATTTTGAGATTCCATTCCGTAAGGAGGTTAATTTTCCATGCTTATTAAATTTCCTAACGGTAAAGTAATTAATTTAGATCACTTTAAAACATTTTATGTACACGGTGCCGCGATATATTTTAAAGCAGCATCGAACTCTAGGAATTCATATAAATACCGTTGTAAGAGTCCTGAGCAGGCTGAGAAAATTATAAATGGAATATTAACATTTTATAAAAATGAAAATAAAATAATGATACTAGAAAGAAACTTTACGTAACTTTGTAACATCAACATGACTTAAAAAACGCCCCTTATATTCTCTTCCTTCTATTTTAAATAATTCAAGCACAATGACCGGCTAAGAAACATAACCTAAGAATGTAAGTAAATAAATCTTAGGAGGATCTTAAATGTCAGATTTTTATTGCGATCATGACCCTAAAAAAGGTTGCTGGAACCATAATTATAAAGAGGATTATTGCGACCATGATCATAAAGAAGATTGCTGCAACAATAATCATAAAAAAGATTATTGCGACCATGATCATAAAGAAAATTGCTGCAACAATAATCATAAACAAGACTGCTGCGACCATGATCATAAAGAGGATTGCTGCAACCATAATTATAAAGAAGATTACTGCGACCATAATCATAAAGAAGATTGCTGCGACCATAATCATAAAGAAGATTGCTGCAACCATAATCATAAAGAAGATTGCTG
>JARBTT010000051.1 GCA_029240055.1 Anaerosinus sp. | reverse complement strand
GTCAGCAATTTTGGAGTGCGGGAAGGCTATATATATAGCAAAGTGCTGAAAACACCGAAAGCTGTAAAAAAGAATGATGCAGCAGTGCTACTAGAAAATAAAGCATCAGCGAAGAAAGATCCTCAAGTAATAGATGAAAAAGTAGATAGTAAGATAGTAAAAAAAGTTGCTACGAATAAAAATAATCAATGTAAACAAAAAAATGAAAAAGTTGCTATAGAGGTAAAAGATGGGGAAAGCAAAAAGTCTTGATATTAGTTATACGCAAAATCGGGAGTTATCATGGCTGAGATTTAATGAACGAGTATTAGAAGAAGCCAATGATGAACAGGTTCCTTTATATGAACGATTAAAATTCGTAGCGATTTTCACAAATAATCTAGATGAATTTTTTATGATTCGGGTGGGAAGTTTATTTGATTTGTCCCTATTGAAAAAAGAGGCTCTGGATAATAAATCTTTGCTGACTCCAACAGAGCAGTTAGAAAAAATTTTTAGTGTTACCAATAAATTATATAAAAAACGGGATGATGTTCTTGCCACGATTGAAGAAAATTTGCGTGCTGAGGGGATCGAACGAGCAACAATTCATCAGTTGAATATCGATGAAACAAATGAGATAGTGCAGTATTTTGACAATTATGTTGCTCCATTGCTGTCACCGCAGATTATTGATTTTCAACATCCGTTTCCTCATCTAGCGAATCAAATTTTACATATTGCCGTTTTACTGAAACGGAAGAAAAAGATTACGCTAGGAATCATTCCAGTGCCGGTTTCACTGTCAAAACAGATTTTTTTACCGGGAAAATCCATTCGTTATATCTTGCTAGAGGAAATCATTTTGGCCTATGTAGATAAAGTGTTTGACATGTATTCTATCGTCGATAAATCCGTGATTTGTGTTACGCGAAATGCCGATATTAGTCCCGATGATGAGGATATTGAAGAAGGCGAGGATTATCTCCATCACGTGAAAAAAACGTTAAAAAAGCGCTTGCGATTAGCGCCAGTCCGATTAGAAATGGAAACGAGTGGCGATTCCTTGATGGTAGATCATCTCTGCACACGGTTAAACATTGAGCGAAAGCAGATTTACAAGACAAAGGCACCGATTCGTTTATCCTACGTATTTCCTTTAGCGGAAAAGCTTGCGTATCAGCAACGACAGCGCTTGCAATATGAAACATTTAAACCAGTGTCTGTTTGTGAAGTCGATGCAGAGCAGCGAATGATCGATTATGTTTTAACAAAAGATGTTCTGCTGACTTATCCTTATCAAAATTTTGATTTATTTTTAAAGTTAATCAAAGAAGCGGCTTACGATGAAAAAGTAGTATCGATAAAAATCACCATTTATCGTATGGGAAATCATAAAGCTAAATTAATGAACTATCTAATTATCGCGGCGGAAATGGGCAAGGAAGTTACTGTTCTTATGGAACTTCGGGCACGTTTTGATGAGCAAAACAATATTAACTGGGCGGAAAATTTAAGTGAAGCAGGCTGCAATATTCTTTATGGCTTTGAGGGCTATAAGGTGCATTCAAAAATCTGCTTGATTACTAGATGTGAACAAGATAAGGTACAGTACATTACGCAGATTGGCACAGGCAATTACAATGCACAGACAGCTGCAATCTATACGGATCTATCGTTGATTACGGCAAATCAAAAGATTGGTAAAGATGCGGCAGCCTTCTTTAAAAACATGTGTATTGGGAATCTCAAAGGGCAGTATGATACGTTAATGGTCGCCCCTGTGAATTTAAAGGAGCAAATATTAGCGTTGATAAAGAAAGAAATGTTGAAGGCTCAGCAGGGTAAAAGAAGTGCTATCTTGCTGAAGATGAATTCACTTACCGATCGGCAGATCATCGATCAGTTGGTTCTGGCAGCACAAGCAGGCGTGAAGATCACGATGATTATTCGAGGAATCTGCTGCTTGGTGCCAAATGTGCCAGGGAAGACAGACAATGTTACGGTCATTAGTATCGTTGGTCGATTCTTAGAACATTCGCGAGTCTTCTGCTTTGGGGCGGAGTCGCAAATGAAAATGTTCATCTCATCGGCAGATTTGATGACGAGAAATACGGAAAAAAGAGTAGAGATTGCTTGCCCGATTTTGGACAAGCAGATCAAAAGAAAGATATATGCTGACCTAAAAATCATGTTAGCGGATAATCAAAAGGGTAGAGAACTGCAAAGCAACGGTAAATATACCAAACGGCTACTATCGCAAAAACCAATGGATAGTCAACAATATTTTATCAAGGAATATACCGAGTTTGCCAACGAAAAACTGATTCGGAAAGCCCAGCAAGCGCAAACGGCAACTAGTCCGCAGGTGTTGAATTAGGGGAATATAGTTGAAAGAGGAGAAGGCTTTAATAACAAAACTGGCATCGTTTTTACGATGCCAGTTTTGTTGTGTTGCGGTATTCTATAAAATAAAAAATTGTTTTTAATCGGCTCTCTTTGAATATCTTTACGGGCACTTTCTAATGCCCAATTTGCAAGCCAACTGTTTTTATCATCTTATTCAGGGGAATAAATATCGATTAATCTTGCATAATCATATCGACCAATAGTATTTTGTATATCGAAGTCTTGGTTAGAAAATACACTTTTAAAGAAATTGTTGACCATTGTAGACACAGAAGTTAGGACTTTTTTAGCGTCTGCAGTACCAGCATAATCGCCATCTGGCCAGAGTAAAGGCCAGTCGGTAAAATTCATATGTGCAACTTCATTAAAATATATCATATACTTCTCTGAAGTTTCATTATCAGTCATAAATTTCTTCATTAGTGTTATATAGGTTTGATATTCCTTATCTGAAACCTTTCCCTGTTTATATAAATCGTCCATAGGACTCATTAATAGCAGTATATCCTGCTTGTGAAATTCGTATTCAATTTCTCCTTCGCCGATACCACCATCCATGTTTATGGCAGTTCTAAACCTTTTGTCTATAGAACTAGCCCGCAGTGCTGTTACACCGCCAAAAGAATGACCAAACGCGCCGATGGCATTTGAATCTATTGACTTATAGAATTGAGAGCAGGAATCGTTATTTAGCTTAAGTATGGTATCCAACGCGGCTCGCAATTGTTCTGCACGTTTTTCTATTTGTTCCTTTCTCCCGTTTTGGCTATCGCAATCAAGCGTGTCATCATACAAAACAAAGGTGCCATCGGCTTTCTCTGTAAACATGCTAGTCTTAGGATGATCAATCGATACAATAATAAACCCGCGGCTTGCCAAATATTCAAACATAAAGGTGTCTTGCTGTCTAAGCAACCCAAGCCCAGGTGAAAAAAATAATGCGGGATAAGGTGCATGGCTCTGCAAAAGCGGTGCATCTAGTGATGCATCGGTAATTACTGAACTCAATTCAGCTATCTGGGTATTATACTTTAAGTCAGTCTGATAGACTGTCTCCGGCAAGTATTTGGCATAGTTTGGACGCTCCTCATGGTCAGCTGGATACCAGATTTGACCTACGTATTGCTCTGGTTGACTATCTTCAAAACTCCAACTCCAAGTAAAATAAGTGGTACCAATATTATATTCGCCTTTGGCTGAGCTAAAAAGATTTGCCTCTGTCATAGTAAAACCTCGTTTCTTAGTTTTTGATTTACAATAATACTACGACAATACTTTAGTTTTGGTTCAGGGGAAATATATGGACCGTCATTTAGTCAACTTTCGTATTAAAGTAGTAAATCTAAGCCAAAAAGGCAGAGAACTACAAAACTAAATTGCGGCCGTTGTGTTTGTTTATTTTTTCTTGTTCAAGTAGTAGTTGGACATGCTTTTTTGGTGAGAGACCAAACATTTTTTTAAAGGCTCTAAGAAAATTTGAATAATCACTAAACCCTGATTCAGTGCAGGCGGTGGTGAGTGATTTTCCTTCCTTAATCAGAGCGTTAGCAGCAATCAAACGTTTTTGCAATATGTAATTATGAAGAGTATATCCTGTATGTTGTTTGAATTTATGCATCAGGTAATATTTACTCAAAAAAAATACACTGGACAATTTATCCATAGATAAATCCTCACTCAGATTTTCATTCACATAATGCAATATCCGTGCGATGGTTTTATCATATTGAATATCAGGTTGTTCTTTGTCGTTTTCAATACCCAAGGAGATGCGATTAAGGTATACAATAAATTGTAAAAATAAAGAGTTTTTAAGAATTCTACTACCGAATTCTTGGTTTATATTTGTATCTTCTAGCTCAGAAAGGATATTCTTAATTATAGGAAGCAGTTCAGGAGTTAAGCGTAGCAAATTCATTTTCCGCTGGGTCGCGAGTGCAAAGCAAGTCAATAACGTGTTTTTTCCATTATCTTGGTTCATTAAAAAAGAGGAGTTGACCCAAATTACCAGACGTTCATAGGTTTCTCCAGCGTCAATTAAGGGTTTATGAATTTCGTTACTGTTTACGAGGAGGATATCCCAAGGTTTTAATTGATATGCTTTTCCTTCAATTAAATAGGTTACCTTGCCAGAGATGAAAATGATAATCTTGTTAAAATCATGGTAGTGAAATTCGAATTGCATATTTTTTTTATCTCTTAAGTGAAAAAGTTCAAAGTTTTTCAGTAGATAGCCTCTTTTGAAGTAGATCGCTTTATTTTCTATTTCCATAGGAGTATCCTCTCCTCATTGCTCTTTATATCTTTTTATTATACAACAACTTTTGCAATAAAATGAGCATTTTAAACAGTAAAAGTAGTAAAAAATATGAATATAATAAGTACATAGGATCCAATAAATAAGCGATCAATAAAAAATGTTTAGGAGATGGATTTGTGAAAAAAACTAATGTAGGCATATTGTTTGGTGGTAAATCAACAGAACATGAGGTTTCGCTGCAGTCAGCAAAAAGTGTAATGCAAGTGATTGATCAAGAAAAGTATGAAATTATTTTAATTGGTATTGATAAAAATGGGCAATGGTACTTGTGTGACCAAACTGGATTTTTATTAAATGAAGATAATCCGAAAGAAATTATGATGAAGCATACGGGAATCCCTGTTACCTTGACATTTGGAAAATCAGCCCAGCAGCTAGTGTGTTTTTCAAATCCTATTGTTTATAAACATATCGACGTGATTTTTCCTGTTTTACATGGTGCTTGTGGTGAAGATGGAACCATGCAAGGTTTGTTAAAGGTAGCAAATATCCCCTTTGTAGGGCCGAGTGTTTTAGGTTCAGCCATTGGCATGGATAAGGAAGTTGCAAAACGTTTGCTCAGGGATGCTGGAATTCCCATTGCGAAATTTCGGGTGTATCAGCAATGGGAAGAAGATCAAGTAAATTTCGAATCCATCGTGAAAGAACTGGGGTTACCGCTTTTTGTGAAACCGGCAAACCTTGGTTCGTCCGTAGGTATTCATAAGGCTAAAAATAAAGAAGAATTTATATATGCTGTTCATGAAGCATTTACTTTTGATACTAAGATATTGATCGAAGAATTTGTAGAAGGATCTGAGATTGAGTGCGCCGTCTTAGGAAATGAAAAACCTATTGCTTCGGCAGTGGGCGCAATTATCCCTGAGCAGGAGTTTTATTCTTATGATGCAAAATATATGGATGAAAAAGGTGCAACGATACAAATTCCTGCTGATATTTCCAAGGAGTTAGTTAAAAAAATCCAAGAATTGGCAGTGAAGAGTTGTAAGGTATTATGTTGTGAGGGAATGGCGCGTGTTGATTTTTTTCTAACGAAGGAAAATAAGGCAATCATTAATGAAATCAATACCATTCCAGGTTTTACGAAAATAAGTATGTATCCTAAACTATGGAAAATAAGTGGAATTCCCTATTCTAAGCTAATTGATCGCCTAATCCAGCTAGCACAGGATAGATTTAAGCGAGAAGAAGGAATAAAGGATCGCTACTAATAAAAGAGGAGAATTGATATGCAAATTGATGGAGTTTGGTTACCTATTATTACCCCTTTTTTAGATGATAAAATTGACTTGATATCATATCAACGAATGATTAATCATTATATTGAAGAAGGCATTAGTGGTCTTATGCCACTGGGAACGACTGGTGAAAGTCCTACTGTTACGGATGAGGAGTTCGAACAACTTATTGCCAAGACGATGGAGTATGCGGATAATCGTGTGCCTGTCTTTATTGGCCTTGGTGGGAATGATACTAAAAAAGTCATGAAAAAACTGAAAATTGTAGAGTGGTATCAGGTTGCTGGAATTCTTTCTGTTTCTCCCTACTATAATAGGCCGGATCAGAGGGGAATTTACGAACATTTTCTAAGGATATCTGAAGCTACAGATCTGGATATCATTCTTTATAATATTCCCTATCGTACGGGCCGGAATGTAGAAAATGAAACCCTTTATCGCCTGGCGGAGTTAAAAAACATTATTGGTTTAAAAGATGCCAGTGGAGATATCAAACAAACAATGGAACTACTACGGCAGCCCCCTGCTAACTTTTCCATTCTAACGGGTGAAGATATATTTTTCTATTTGACCCTCGCACTAGGCGGGCAAGGAGGAATATTGGCATCTGCTCATTTGAATACCAGAAAATTTATTGACATCTATGACAAAGTCAAAAAAAATGATCATCAGGCGGCACTGGCAGTATGGGAAAAAATAGCGTCGATCATTCCTTTGTTATTTGAAGAACCCAATCCATCACCGATAAAGTATTGTTTAGAAAAATTAGGGCTTATTCATTCCGCCGAAACAAGATTACCACTAATGCCTATTTCTGACACCTTACAAAAAAAACTTGATGATTTATTGCTATAGTGTATAGAGTAAATAGGAGTTTAGGGATGGTTCCTCTTAATATTTATTATTTAAAAGAGATATTTAAAATCAATAAAGCAAATAAAAGAATATCTTTTGTTTTAAAGACGTTAAATCAAAACCCTCGGTTATACCGAGGGGAATTTTTATTTTTATCATAATTTTATCAAAATGGGTTTTGTTTTGTTAAAATGATTTATAATAAGAGAAAGTAGTTTTTTCAGGAGTGAATTCATTGTTTAGAATGTATCCATATATAAAGAAGTATCAAAAAGATATCGTATTTTCATTATTATTTTTATTGCTTGAATCGTTAGCAGAGATGGCTTATCCAAATCTGATGGCGAAGATTGTGGGATGGGGGATTGCGTCGGGGGATACTTTTTATATTGCACAAATCGGACTGGTGATGGTTGGTATAGCAATGCTGGCTTTGATTAGTGGGATTGGCAATGCGCGGTATTCAGCACGGACGGGGGTTGGAGTTGCCTCGGATTTGAGGCAGGTTTTATTTGATAAGGTGCAGACGTTTTCCTTTGAGAATATTGATGCATTTTCCGTTGGTTCTTTAACGACAAGGCTTACTAACGATATTACCCAGCTACAAAATGCCATCATGGCTGGCATGCGTATTTTAGTGCGTGGTCCAATTTTGCTTTGTTTTTCACTGGTTATGGCGATTCGGATAAACTTGGAGCTGTCACTTATCTTAGTGGTGGTTATTCCGGTTTTAGTGATTGCGTTAACGATGATTATTTATCTTGCCGTTCCTTTGTTTAGGCAAATGCAACGGAACCTCGATGATTTGAATTCTAATGTGCAAGAAAATCTGACCAATGTTAGAGTGGTCAAATCATTTGTACGAGAAGCGTTTGAAATAGAAAAGTTTGAATCGGCAAATCATCATTTACTAGATTCGTCAATCAAAGCAATGAATATCGTCATTTTAAATATGCCGTTGCTGATGTTTATGATGAATGCGGCAATCGTTGCTGTTGTTTATTTCGGTGGGAACATGGTTTTAAGTGGTATGACTGATGTTGCCCAGATGACGGCATTTATCAATTATATTTTTATTGTGTTGATGTCCTTAATGATGCTGTCATTGATGTTTATTATGCTAGCGCGGTCCAGTGCTTCGTATAAGAGAGTTTGTGAAGTCCTCGATATGAACGTTGACTTGGTTGATCGTCAAGAGGCAGAATCTATTGAAGTTGTTAATGGCGAAGTAGCTTTTGAGCAGGTTGCTTTTCGTTATGCTGGTTCTTCGGCAGAGTATATTTTAAAAGACATTGATTTTACTGTAAATGCAGGGGAAGTCATCGCGATTATTGGTAGTACGGGAGCGGGTAAGAGTTCCTTGGTGCAATTATTACCCCGGTTATATGATGTTGCTGAAGGAAAAATATTGCTAGATGGCAGGGATATTACTAAGTATACGTTAGCCTCTTTAAGAAAAAACATCGGGATGGTCTTACAAAAAAACACGTTATTTTCTGGAACCATTCGTGAAAATTTAAAGTGGGGTCACACCGATGCTACGGAAACCGAGATTATCTCTGCAGCAAAAGTTGCCCAAGCGCATGATTTCATTTCAAGCTTCCCTGAGGGCTATGATACATATCTAGAGCAAGGGGGATCGAATCTATCTGGTGGTCAAAAACAACGACTGTGTATTGCGCGAGCAATCCTGAAAAAACCAGCTGTTCTGATCTTAGATGATAGTACGAGTGCGGTTGATACCGTAACTGAACGCAAAATTCGCAACGGATTAACGGAAGTGTTACAGCAAACGACGATTTTCATCATCGCGCAAAGGATTAGCTCTGTTCGTGATGTTAATAAAATTTTGGTTCTCAGTGAAGGTAAGATCGTGGCGAGCGGAACCCATGATGAACTCATGAAAAATAGTTTAGAATATCAAGAAATTTATTATTCACAGAATCAAAAGGCGGAGGAAGCTTAATGGAAAAACAACGAAAACCAATAGAACCGCCAATTGGCCATAATCGTGTGATGACTGTACAAAAACCAAAGCAATGGAAACGAACGCTAACCTATTTATGGCGATATTTAGCACCTAAAAAATTTTCGCTGTCACTAGCCTTTTTGTTGGTATTGGTCAATATCGCGACCTCTTTAGGTGCAACTGCTTATTTGCAGCCGTTGATTGATAACTTTTTACAACCGAGCAGCAATGTATTAACAATAGAAGAGCGTTTTACTGGACTGGCGCATGGAACCATCGTATTGTCGGTTATTTATTTTATCTCTGTGGTTGCAGCGTATGGGCAGAATAAAATCATGCTTGATATCGCCCAGCAGACGATTTATGACATTCGCACACATTTATTTGAACATGTGCAATCGCTTTCAATCCATTATCATGATACCCATACGACGGGAGAAATGATGAGTCGATTCAGCAATGATATAGATACGCTAAGTGATGCGCTGCAAAATAGTATTCTTATATTTTTTAGTAGTGTGATTACGATTATTGGGATTTTTGGCATGATGGTATATCGTAGCTTACTCCTAACGCTGGTCACGATTTTAGTCGTGCCAATCACCATATTTTTAGTGGGCCGATTGATGAAAATTAGTAACAAATATTTTAAACAGCAACAGGCAAATTTAGGCCATGTCAATGGGTATGTAGAAGAAATCATCAGTGGGCAAAAAGTGGTTAAGGTCTTTGGTTACGAGGAGAAAGCCAAGCAAGAGTTTTCAAAACGGAATAAGGAGCTTTGTGAAGCCGCGATGTCGGCACAATCCTATGCGGGGATGATGATGCCACTCGCGCGCAATACCAATAATGTTATTTATGCAGTCGTTGTTATGGTCGGCGGTATTTTAGTAGTCTATGGGCAGATGTCAGTAGGCGCGTTGGTGGTGTTTTTGCAATTGACACTGATGTTTGGTAGACCAGTCAATGAGGCATCCAATCAGTATAATACCGTTGTTACTGCTTTGGCTGGGGCTGAGCGAATCGTTGAAGTGTTGGATGAAAAGACGGAAAAAATTCACGAGAAACAGTTATTTGTCTTAAAAAATGATCACGTGGGGAATTTGATCTGGCAGAGAAAGAATAGTGGGCAAGAAGAAATAATTGCAGTAAGTGGGGACATACAATTTAAAAATGTAAGTTTTGGCTATACAGCAGAAAAGCTTACGCTGACAGATATTTCGCTGAAAGCCAAAGTTGGACAAAAAATTGCTTTTGTTGGTGCAACTGGGGCTGGTAAAACGACAATTTTAAATTTAATCACGCGGTTTTATGATATCGGTAAAGGTGCGATTGCGATTGATGGGATCGATATTCGTGATATCGAAAAATCAAGTTTACGCAAAGCGATTGCTGTCGTATTGCAAGATACACATTTATTTACGGGAACGATTCGGGAAAACATTCGGTATGGAAAACGTAGTGCTACCGATCAAGAGGTGGAAGAAGCGGCGAGACTTGCCAATGCAAATTTGTTTATCAAGAAACTTGCCAAAGGCTATGATACGATCATTGAAGGGGACGGAGCTAATTTAAGCCAAGGGCAACGACAGCTCTTAAATATTGCTCGTGCGGCAATTGCAAAAACGCCGATTCTTATTCTCGATGAAGCGACTAGCTCTGTTGATACGAGAACAGAAATGCACATTGAACAAGGACTAAAACAATTGATGCAAAACTCTACGACCTTTATTGTCGCCCACCGTTTGTCGACGGTACGTAATGCCGATATGATTATCGTTATGGATCAAGGAAAAATTATAGAACGGGGTAATCATACAGCATTATTGCAAATGAGGGGACGGTATTATGATCTATACCAAGGGGTAATTGAACTTGATTAAGTGAAAAAAAGTTGTCATACTGCTCAGCCAGCTTGCATATATATGCTATATCAAAGGGATTGTGCGAGGGGATTGAGCGTGCTGAGTGATGATAAGGTTTACTTAGAATATGACTTGTCACCAAGTTTGGAGGATTACTTAGAAGAAATTTATCGCTTTTCACTTACGCAACCAAGTGTGAGAGTATCAGATATTGGTGGAAAATTGAAAGTATCGGCACCTTCTGTTAGTAAGGCACTTAGAAAGCTGAAAAGTAAAGAATATATTATTTATCGGAAATATGGTGATATTTATCTGACGGATTGGGGACGGGTTGTTGGACGATTCTTGGTCGAGCGGAATCGAATCTTACAAGATTTTTTATATTTAATTGAAGCCGATTGCAATTTTAGTGAAGAAGCCGAAGCGATGGAACATTATTTATCAAGGACAACCATATACTCCATTCAATCCTTGGTAAATTTCATGAAATCAAATCCAAATATTCATGTAGAATTTAAACAGTTTCTGAATGAAAAAAGTAATCATTCAGGTTAAAGATATACTTGAATGATTGGTCGGTATTATAGCGCGTGGTGTGAGTATGATTGGCTATACATTTGATCTTTTATGTAGTATATTATATAAGTAAAAATTGAACTTATATAATAGTGGAGGTAGAAAGATGAGTTGTGCAAATGTAAAGGAATGTGCTTGCCCGAAAAAGACCTGTCCAAACAATGGCAAGTGTTGCACTTGCGTAATAAAACACAAAACTACAGACAGCTTACCCTACTGCTTATTCCTTAATAATGAAGGGGATAAGAGTATAAAAAATTATTATAAAAAACTAAAAGAACGCTTTGAATAAAAATTAACGCTTATTATGCTTTGGAATACTATAGATTTTAAAATTAAAAGAAAGTTTGGACAGAATTTGTTTTTAAGCAAATTCGATTCAAACTTTCTTTCATTATGCAGTGGTTTTGATTCCATATTTTAAAAGTATATTATACCAAAATTAGAGAAGATATCTTAAATAAATATATAGGCTAAAAATCATGATAGACAATAGTATTAAAGAAATGCAACATTTCACAACGGAAATAAAAGAAGCCCGTCGGTGACAGGCTCCTCCATAAGTCTCCATGTACATTTATCTATAGTCTAGTTACTTGCTAAAGGCATTTAAGTTATACTTCCATAATAATTGGGAGTATGATTGGACGTCTATGTGTTTTTTCATAAATAAATCTACCTAGCGCATTACGAATATCAGATTTAATAGCAGCCCACTCAGTAATGTGATTAGCCTCACATTTATCTAGAGCAAGGATAACAATTTGCTTGACCTCGTCCATCAATTCTCCAGCCTCACGTACATAGACAAAGCCACGTGAAACTAAATCTGGTCCAGCTACAACACAACCTGATCCTTTATCCATAGTGACGACCACAATAATAAGGCCATCCTTAGATAGCAGCTGACGGTCGCGAAGAACGATGTTTCCGACATCACCAACACCCAAGCCATCAACAAAAATTTTACCTGCGGTTACTTTCCCAGCTAGCTTTCCGGTTACTCCACCAGCGTCTTGCGAAAATTCAAAAACCTGCCCATTTGTACCAACAAAAATATTCTCCTTCGGCAATCCTAGTTCTTGTGCAAGCTTACTATGAGTGACCAGCATTCGATGCTCTCCATGTACTGGTATTAAATATTGAGGTCGAACTAAAGTTAACATTAATTTTAGTTCTTCTTGGCTAGCGTGACCAGAAACATGAATACCTGCTGAACGTTCATGGATGACATTTGCACCCAAACGTAACAAAGCATCAATTGTTTTTGATACTAACTTTTCGTTACCAGGTATTGGCGTAGCAGAAATGATAATTGTATCACTTGGACAAATATCAACTTTCCGGTGAT
Source organism: Anaerosinus sp. (assembly GCA_029240055.1). Taxonomy (GTDB): domain Bacteria; phylum Bacillota; class Negativicutes; order JARBTT01; family JARBTT01; genus JARBTT01. Next base: position 1,584 of record JARBTT010000051.1, on the reverse strand, counting down.
CGCTCATTGCCATCCGCGTCAAGGCTGACATAGGCTCTCCCTGACTGCCAGTTGTCAAAATTAATAACTGGTTGTCGGGATAATTTTTAATCTGATCAATGTCAATTAATGTTCCTTCGGGAACAAATAAGTATTCAAGTTCTCTGGCAATATTCATAACATTTATCATACTACGTCCGATAATAGCAACTTTTCGACCATATTTACAAGCAGAATTAATAGCCTGTTGAACGCGCAAGACATTTGATGCAAAGGTTGCCAAAAGAATTCGACCTTTCGCACCGCTAAAGGCCTCGTCTAGAGCAGTCCCGACCGTACGCTCTGATTTAGTAACGCCGGGACGTGGAGCATTGGTACTGTCTGACATTAAGACGAGTACACCTTCACTTCCTAGTTCGGCAAACTTATGAAGATCTATTACTTTGCCATCTACTGGCGTAAAATCAACTTTAAAGTCACCAGTATGGACAATGATACCTACAGGTGTGCGAAAATATATTCCTACAGAATCAGGAATAGAATGATTTCCTTGAATGAATCCTACTTGAATACTGCCGAAAGAGAGTTCATCTCCTGGTTTTATTGGAGTTAATGTATAATTTTCCAAATTGTTTTCTTTTAGTCGACATTCGGCTATTCCCAGCGACAATCTGGTACCATATACTGGAACATTAATCTGTTTTAAGAAATAGGATAATGATCCAATATGATCCTCGTGACCGTGGGTGATAACAACTGCCCGTATCTTATCCTTGTTTTCAAGAAGATAGGTTATGTCCGGTATCACTAAGTCAATACCTAACATGTCGTCTTCGGGGAATGCTAAACCACAGTCAAGTACGACGATGTCATTACCGTAACGAATAACTGTCATATTCTTACCAATTTCACCAAGTCCACCAAGTGGAATAATGGCGAGCTTATTTTGTTTTTTCAATAAAAATACCTCCATTATTTGAGTTTGTGTATCAATACTCCGTAATAATATGCTGCGTAAATTAACCAATTTATCAAAAGGTGGTCAATCTCATCTAAGTGTTTATAGAGTAGACTATCCGCTCACAACCTAATATATCCATTGTACTTGATATTGATTTTATAAACAAGCTCTTGTAGCTATGTTCATTTTTCAATTCAACTTACTCCTTAAGTAGCTTTTCCAAAAAAACAATCTGTTATTTTAATATTTTAAATATATCATACACAAAGTTAATACTTCTCCCCCAATATTTGCAATTCGTTTGCTGGGTAGGGAGGCTTTTTTTACTTTGCTAATAGTGATTACTGTAAAATAAAATGTACCCTATAAAAAGTAAAGCACACTTTTTGTGTTTTCTTTATAGGGTACATTTTATTTTATTTCGTGGCCCCGGCATGGGCGCAATTTAATATTTTAAACTTTTTCGTTTCCATCTATTTCCTTATAATAAAAGTAATCAAAATCTGCCGCTTTATTTGTCCCAGTGATATCAATGCAATTTATGCCAACAAATGCGCCTGTGAAGAAGCCCCCACCGCTGACATAATCATCTGATAATTGATAGGATTTAAATATCACAGGAATTCTATGATAGGTACTTCCAT
>JARBTT010000243.1 GCA_029240055.1 Anaerosinus sp. | reverse complement strand
AATGATCAACATACAGTTCTTTTAAATGAATATCGTGAAATGGTAGGGGTAGAAGTATTTTCTCGAGGAACAACAGAACTCATTGGTGCGGCAAAGGCTTTGAAAAAAGGAAAATCGCTGGGCTTTTTAGCAGATCAAGATGCAGGACCAAGTGGAGCATTTATTGATTTTCTTGGTAAGCCGGCTTCGACTCCATTAGGACCCGCTGTATTTGCAAAACGTTTCAAGTCACCGGTTGTTCCCTGCTTTATCATTCGTCAGAGCGATGGCAAGCATAAAGTTTTGATTCACGAGCCATTATACTATCAAGACAATGGCAATGAAGAACAAGATTTATACGATTTTACGGTAAAATTGACACGAATTATTGAAAATACCATTAAAGAATATCCTACGCAATGGTTGTGGTTCCAAAAACGCTGGAATACAACACTAGAAATGAAAAAGCAGAAACATACCACGAAAGAACAGGTGGATCATGAATAAACAAATAATCGGTTTAGTTGTAGCGGTTGTTATTGCTGTTATAGGGGTATTGTATTGGGCTTTTTCTGAAGAAATTCATCTGCCAGATCCAAATAAAAAAGTTGAAGATAAGCCAATGGCTATGTCCTATGCAGGAAACACCATTAGTGAAGAAAAAGATGGTAAAAAAATTTGGGATTTAACAGCAGAAACGATTGAAATTGATCCTACTACGAAAAATGCAGTATTAAAAAATATCCAAGGCATTTTTTATCAAGAAAACGGTCAAACTGTTACACTAACAGCACCACAAGCAACTTTTGATAATAAGACCAAAGATATTACCATCAGTGATCAAGTGAATGCAAAAACTAGTGACGGCGCAACCTTTCAGGCAAAAACTGTATTCTGGCAAGGTGAAAAACAACTATTTCTTGGCGAAGGAAATGTGATTGTCACGCGTGAAGATACCGTTTTAACAGGTGATAAACTAGAAAGTGATGCTGGCTTTATCAAAGTGAAAGTAACAGGTAATGCCCATATCATTAAGGGAGGAGCAAAATAATGATGAAGTTAAAAAAAATTGCATTGACTGGCATGATTTGTCTAGCAATGACAAGTACGATATATGCAGCAAGCGATAAACCAGTAGACATTTCTGGTGATGTCATTGAATATGATTCCACGACAGGGCTGATGAAAGCTACCGGTTCGGTAAAAATGTTGCAAGAAAATGCTATTGTAACTGGGACGAGAGCAGAATATAATTCGAAAACCAAAGTGGGGAAAGTCCTTGGTGGTGCTCATTTGGTAAAAGAAGATCTCGATATGACTTCTGATAGCGTAACATCACTTGATGAAAACCATATCGTTGCTGTCGGCAATGTTATAATGAAAAAGGCTGAAAGTACGTTATATGGTCCACAAGTGGACTATTTTAGTGACAGACAATATGCTATAATTAATTCTAATGCGCGTATTGTCAATCCAGATGGAACGATGACCGCTGATAAGCTAGAGTCTTATATGGCAGAAAATCGTGCGGTAGGAACAGGAAATGCACATATTGTTAGTCAAACTAAAAATTTAGATGCAACAGGAGATGTTGCGACTTATTATGGTGGCGAAGATCAGCGAGGTAAGATTGTCCTTTCAGGCAATGCAGTCGCTGTGCAAGATGGTAATACGCTACGTGGCAAAACATTGACATTATTTCTGAGTGATACGCCAGTAGCAGGCAAACAAGTCGTTGTACAACCGGAATAAAAATAAACCTCGAAATGAGGCAAGAAGATGTTTATAGAAGCAAAAAATTTAATAAAAACTTATAATAAGCGTAACGTTGTCGATGGAGTATCTTTAAGAGTAGAAAAAGGTGAAATCGTTGGTTTGCTTGGACCTAATGGTGCTGGTAAGACCACTACGTTTTATATGATTGTTGGAATTGAACAACCAACTAAGGGGCAAGTCTTGATTGAAAATGATGACGTGACTGAGATGCCAATGTATCATCGTTCCGCTTATGGAATTGGTTATCTGGCGCAAGAAGCATCTATTTTTCGTAAGTTGACCGTAGAAAAAAATCTGATGGCTATTTTAGAAACAACCAATTTATCCAAGCAAGAACGTCATGCTAAAATGGAAAGTCTCTTAAAAGAATTTCATGTTGAACATGTACGTAGCCGTAAGGGAAGTGAGCTTTCTGGTGGCGAACGTCGTCGGGTAGAAATCGCGCGTTGTTTGGCAACAGATCCGAGTTTTATTTTGCTTGATGAGCCCTTTGCTGGCGTTGACCCAATTGCCGTCGCGGATATTCAAGAAATTATTGCTTATCTGCGGAAACGTGGCATTGGGATATTAATCACTGACCATAATGTACGAGAAACACTCAGTATTGTTGACCGTGCTTATATACTAAATCAAGGAAAAATACTTTTAGAGGGCGATAGTGATACGATTGCCAATAGTGAAATAGCCAAGAAGTTCTATCTAGGCGAAAACTTTACGTTATAGGGAGATATAGAATGCGGATTTTAGATAGATATATAATGCAAGAAATGGTAGGAACTTTTGTTTTTGGCATTTTTGCTTTCTCCAGTGTTTTTATTGGGTCTAGTACCTTATTTAGAATAGCGCAATATGTGACACAATATGGGGCGTCGACTCAAGCTGTCATCAAACTATTTGTTTATAGTTTACCCAATATCATTGTATTGACTTTTCCAATGTCAATGCTACTAGCAACGTTATTGTCATTTGGTAGATTATCAGCATCAAGTGAAATTACCGCAATGAAATCTGGCGGGATTAGTTTTTATCGTATTGCTACACCCGTATTTTTTATTGCTCTCTTTGTTAGTATATTTGCGATTTTATTTAATGAACATGTGGTGCCGCGAGCAACTCAGGCGTATAATAATATTGTATTCTATGAAATTCAAGGCAATACTGCGCCAAAATCTGCAGAGCACTTAGTGTTCAAAGAAATTACAGGTGGAGAAATCGAAAGGTTGACCTATGCTCGTCGTTATGATGCAGAAACAACAGCGATGTATGGCGTTTCGGTTCAAGAATTTGAGAATGAAAAACTAGTTCGTGTCCAAAATGCCGAAAAAGCTAATTGGACGACTGATCATTGGACGATGTATACAGGAACAATGAATGAGCTATCTGCAGAGGGCAATGTGCAGCGTACACTAAAATTCCAGCAACAAATTTTGCCGATACAGCAAAACCCAAAGCAGCTTTTGAGAGCGCAGAAAGATCCTGAAGAAATGACGATGCGTGACCTTCGTTATCAAATCCAAGCACTGAAAGTGCAACAGGTAGATACCAATAAATTGCAATCAGAGCTATAT
>JARBTT010000050.1 GCA_029240055.1 Anaerosinus sp. | reverse complement strand
CAGTACTTACCGAGACAGAGCAAAGCCCTGAACTTGTTCGTACACCGTATCGAGTAACAAAACAAATGCTTTATGATGCAGTTGTGGCATTGGAAAAATATAATAAATAAACCGTATGAAATATGAAGAAGGCTGTTCACAAAAGATGTGAACAGCCTTCAGACTGTCGACAAAATAAAATATTTGTGTCGATGATTTAGAAAATATCCAAATCCGCTCCAATTATAAACTAGTACGAAGATAGACTGCCGGTTGGTGAGAAGTGCTCAGATGCTAGGAACAGTAAGGGGTTGTGAAGGAGTCGTACTTTCGTACGTCGACGAGCAGCACCTTGCTGTAACGACGCAGATGAGTGCTTATCGCCGACCCGCGGCCTGTCTGTCCGTAGTATGTCTACAATCTGAAGGCTGTTCACAAAGAAAATTTTTGTGAACAGCCTTCTGTAAATGTTAATCGTTATTTATATAGACATAGATAAGCAGTTTGTTCTGTAATTTTCACTTGAAATTTACTATTTGGAGCGATGATAAAGGTTTGGTTTGGGGTGTAGTTCATAAAATGATCCTCACCAGGTAATCTTGCTGAGATACTGCCACTGATAACGGTCATATATTCGGTTTTTGCCGTGCCGAACTCATATTCACCGGGTTCCATAACGCCAACAGTTGCTGGACCATCTTGATTTTCAAAACCGATGGATACAACATTGTTATCAAAATACGTATTTGTTTTAAGCATATCCTGTTCCTCCAAGTTTATTGCATTTTATTGTTAAGATTTCCTAGATAAAACCTTAATATTCGAGATATTCGAGCATTAAGGGTAGTTTCCTGCTTTCTGTGAAAATGAATTTAAAGTAGTTGCATTTCTCCAAATGGTCTACCTTGCATTATAATCTGGACTCCGCAGCTTTTATTACTTCTTCGGCGGTGATTTTGGTCATGCAACTGTGGCTTAAACATTCAAGGTTATAATAGCATTTATAAACTTGCCAACAAGGGGCACACGGACATTTTAGTGAGCGAATGACAATGTCGTGACGATTGCGTGGACCCCAGACTCTAGAATGCGTAGGGCCCATTAAAGCGATAACAGGTGTTTCAAATGCTTGTGCAATATGCATAGGGCCGGTATCGACGGTGATAAAAAGCTTTGCGATTTTTATCAAAGCCGCTGATTCACCGAGCGTTAGTTTTCCAGCGGCAATGTGTGCGACATCATTTGCCTTGCTATTGATCGCTTGCATATCGGGTAACTCTTGCTCACTGCCGATGAGTATGCATTGCGCTTTTTTCGATAAGCGTTTTATTAGCGTAACCCAGCGATCTGGTAGCCAATTTTTATGCACATGACTGCTAAAAGGGCAGAGAACAACGATCGGTTTTGTTTTGGCTAAAGCTAATTTTTGATCGAGGCTAGCCATTTCACTGGCAGATACATTAAACTCAATGTGGGAATCTTGATGAATAAGACCGAGGGGTTTTAACAGTTCAAGTTGTTTTACCGATTCATGCATTATTTTTTTCGGTGCTGTTATTGTATGGGTGAAAAATTCTGCTTGCGAATCGCTGTCATAGCCAATTCGATAACGAGCACCACTGAGCCCAATTAGCATAGGACCGATGGAGTCTGAGTTTAAGGATAACGCAAGATCGTAGGTTTTATTTTGCAATAAGTGGATGAGCGAGGGGAGCTCCTGTTTGTTTTCTTGCCAATTATCTAGTTCAGATACAATGACATGATCAATATAAGGGTTATGCTTTGCAGCATCTTCGGCAAGCGGACAAACCAATAGATCAATGGTTGCCGAAGGAAATTTATTTTTTAGGGAGCGAGTAACAGGTGTCGCCAATACGACATCCCCCATGTGGGCAATCATAACAATTAATATTTTATGGATGTTTTCAAAGGTGTTATTCATAAATCACACTCCGTATTTAATATATTAACCATTCAAATGGCTGATGCATTAGAAGGTTTGAAAATTAACGCGTGACTTGGATAGTCTATTATCAAAGAATCGCGTGTATGCATAGTTTATTTTTGAGACATCATTCACTATAAATATATAGTGCGTAAATCGGTTTTGTAGTGTTAAAAAACAGTTAAACTTTTGCTTTGGATGAATAAAATAAGGTGCTGGATTGAAAAAAAGAAATGACTATATAGGATATGTTTGATCTTTCAAACTGTTACACTGCGAGTACTTATAAAAAATTTAAATTTTTTTTAAATATATTACAAAAAACGCTTTTTTTTTTATTTTTTTTCATATATTATGTTAATAGATACTTAGTTTAATCATAAATTAATGGTGAGGGGGATCGTAAAAAATATTCTGGCAATATAAAAATGTTGTAGGTAGAGTAAATAACTTTCCGATAGGTGACAATTGAAATGTGAGAGAATCGTTACCTGACTAGTAATACAATGTAAAAATCCTAATATTATAAACCGCGGTTACTTTAGCTGTTTAGTTTATTTTTATTTTTAATAAAACAATAGCTAGACAAATATTTTAATGGCGTTGTAAAATAATAGATAACGTGGTCTATGTTGCCAGCCGAATATTTAGGAATATTTAAAAGATTTTGTCAACTTAGCTCGAATGATAGAATTTGATAGGAGGTTTAAATATGAATATCCATGAATATCAAGGGAAAGAAATCCTCAGAAAATATGGTGTAGCCGTACCAAATGGTAAAGCAGCTTTCTCCGTAGAAGAGGCAGTTGCAGTTGCGCAGGAACTAGCTACGAAAGTTTGTGTGGTAAAGGCACAAATTCACGCTGGTGGACGTGGCAAGGCTGGTGGGGTTAAAGTTGCGAAGAATATTGATGAAGTTCGTCAATATGCGAGCGATATTTTAGGAAAAACGCTAGTTACACATCAAACAGGTCCAGAAGGAAAAGTTGTAAAACGTTTACTCATTGAAGAGGGCTGCGATATCAAAAAAGAATACTATATTGGTTTGGTTATCGATAGGGCAACCTCTAGTGTTGTTTTGATGGCATCAGAAGAGGGCGGGACTGAAATTGAAACAGTCGCAGCACAAACTCCTGAGAAAATTTTTAAAGAAGTGATTGATCCAGTGATTGGTCTTGCTGGTTATCAAGCAAGACGAATCGCTTTTAATATTAATATACCTCCAGACCTTGTTGGACAGGCCGTTAAATTTATGATGGGGCTTTATCGTGTATTTATCGAAAAAGACTGTTCGATTGCGGAAATCAATCCACTTGTTGTGACTGGTGATGGCAAAGTCATGGCACTTGATGCAAAACTAAATTTTGATGATAGTGGCTTGTATCGTCATCCAGATGTTGTAGAATATCGTGATAAGGATGAAGAAGATGCCAATGAGTTAGAAGCAGCCAAATATGACTTGAACTATGTTACTTTAGACGGTGATATTGCTTGTATGGTAAATGGTGCAGGACTGGCAATGGCGACGGTTGACATTATCAAACATTATGGCGGCGAACCAGCAAATTTCTTGGATGTTGGCGGAAAAACTACAGTGGAAACCGTAAAAGGTGCGTTTGACATCATCCTTGCGGATAAAAAGGTAAAAGGTATTTTTGTTAATATTTTTGGTGGCATTAACAAATGCGATGTTATTGCGCAAGGTATTGTTGGCGCAGCACAGCAGGTTGGGATTCATGTACCACTGGTGGTCCGTTTAGAAGGTACGAATGTGGAACAAGGAAAAGAAATTTTGAAAAAATCTGGGATAGATATTGTGGTGGCAGATTCACTTGGTAGCGGAGCGGAAAAAATTGTTTCTTTAGTAGGTTAATTGTGGGGAGGGAATAAAATGAGTATTTTAGTTAATAAAGATACGAAGGTCGTTGTACAAGGGATTACAGGCTCTACGGCAAAATTTCATACAAAACAAATGATTGAATACGGAACAAAAATAGTTGCTGGTGTTACACCGGGTAAAGGCGGGGAGAAGGTAGAGGGTGTACCAGTTTTTAATACATTAAGTGAAGCAGTTAAAGCAACTGGGGCAACTGTTTCGGTTATTTATGTACCAGCCCCATTTGCCGCGGATGCTATTTTGGAAGCTGTAGATTCGGAGCTAGCTTTGGTGATTTGTATAACTGAACATATTCCGGTACTCGATATGGTCAAGGTAAAACGTTATATGGAAGGCAAGAAAACACGTTTAATCGGACCAAATTGTCCGGGAGTGACTACTGCAGAGGAGTGCAAGATTGGCTTGATGCCATCCTATATTCATAAAAAAGGTCATGTTGGCGTTATATCGCGTTCGGGAACCTTGACCTACGAAGCAGTGCATCAATTATCGCAAGCTGGAATTGGACAGAGTTCTGCTGTTGGTATCGGTGGCGATCCAATCAAAGGTATGGATTTTATTGATGTATTAAAAGCTTTTAACGAAGATGAAGATACTTATGCGGTGATGATGCTTGGTGAAATTGGTGGTACGGCCGAAGAAGAAGCGGCTGAATGGATCAAAAAACATATGAAAAAACCAGTAGTTGGTTTTATCGGTGGTCGTATGGCACCTCCAGGCAAACGTATGGGACACGCTGGTGCGATTATTTCGGGCGGAAAAGGCACGGCTGACGAAAAAATTCGGGCGATGAATTCTTGTGGCATCCAAGTAGCACCAACACCAGCTGCGATGGGGGAAACCTTAATCAAAGTGTTAAAAGAAAAAGATCTGTATGACTCTTGTCATACGCATTAATCGCATTTAGAAACGATAATAATAAAATAAAAAAACAGTATCCGAATTTGTAAATTCGGATACTGTTTTTTTATTTTGTTATAATTACATTCATAGTAAAAAGTGGACGAGCGTCTGTATAAAGTGTCGGATACTACAATTAAATTTCTAAGTCGATGCATTTATAAAGTAAGGTTTTAGTACAAACTTTCGTAGTTTTAAGTTTATTATACAAGTAATCTGAAAAAATTCTGAAAACATTGGCAATAAACAGTAGATATATGTTCAGCTTTAATTACAAAATGATTGAAAATTATGAAAAAACAATTAAAAGTGTAGTTGTGTCTGAAAAAAATGTCTGAGTAGACACTTGAATTTGGTTCATAAAGCAATAAATGCCTTGGTTTCCCTAGTATTATCATGTTGGCACAGTAAATGCAATAATACAACAGCATGAGTTAAAATTATGCTATGATAATCAAAAACTATTTTGATTCGGCATTAGCTTATCAATGCTCATACGGTATAGAAATAGTGAAAAGGAAGGTGAAATAAAGTCTTTTATTGATCTTGGTCAGAAGAATAGTATAGCAATCAGACCAAAATGAATACCTGAAAATTCAGATTATAATTAGAAGGAGATAGATTCATGGAAATAATCGGAATCATACTAAGCTTGGTCTTGCTGATCACTTTTGCGTACAAAGGATTTTCTGTTATTTTATTTGCGCCAATATTCGCACTATTAGCAGCAATGACTCAAGGATTTTCTATTTTACCATCTTATACAGAGTTATTTATGGTAAAAGCTGTTATCTATATTAAATCTTTTTTCCCCGTATTTATATTAGGTGCTATTTTCGGAAAGGTTATGGAAGATACTGGACTAGCAAAATCAATTGCTGCAGCTATCATCAAAGGGCTAGGAAAAGAAAGAGCAATTTTAGCGGTTGTACTAGCTTGTGTTGTTTTGACTTATGGTGGTGTGCTTTTATTCGTTGTAGTGTTTGCAGTATATCCTTTTGCAGCAGCATTATTTAAAGAAGCAGATATACCAAAACGGCTAATTCCAGGAACCATTGCACTTGGTGCATTTACCTTCACGATGGATGCCGCTCCTGGTACACCGCAAATTCAAAATTTAATTCCTACAAAATTTTTTGGTACTAATCTTTATGCGGCACCAATTTGCGGTATAATAGGCGGTCTTTTAATTTTATGTTTAGGAATTATGTGGTTAGAACATCGTCGTAAGGATGCGCAAGCCAAGGGCGAAGGCTATGGTAACCACACGTTAAATGAGCCAAAATTAGAGGAAAGTCAAACTGGAAGTTTACCAGATTGGAAAATTGCAGTATTACCTTTAGCAGCAGTTCTAGTGGTTAACTTTTTGATGACAGATCTATTTAACTGGAATAATGCAATGTTGGCACCATTTCAGGCAATGAAATTACCTCTAGTAGCTGGTGATATTAAAAGCGTTATTAGTATTTGGTCACTAATTGTAGGTCTTGTAAGTGGTGTTCTTTTGGCGCTTGCTGTGGGGCACAAAAACTTAAAAAAAGGTGGAATACAAGCAGCCTTGAACGCAGGGGCAATTGGATCTTTGCTTGCAATCATGAATACTGCATCTGAAGTTGGTTATGGTAATGTTATTGCGGCTTTACCAGGGTTTAAAGAAATTGCGGCATCCTTATTAAGTATTCATATTGGTGGTTCTCCACTGATGTCAGAAGCGGTAACGGTAAATGTTTTGTCGGGAATTACGGGTTCTGCATCTGGCGGTATGTCCATTGCGCTAGATTTGATGGCGCAAGATTGGCTGGCTTGGGCACATTCTATTGGAATGTCACCAGAAATTTTACATAGGGTTGCATCAATGGCATCCGGTGGGATGGATACATTACCACATAATGGTGCTGTTATCACACTTTTAGCAGTGTGTGGCTTGACACATAGACAATCGTATAAAGATATTTTCGCGATGACAGTCATTAAAACACTCACCTGTTTTGCAATCATTGCATTCCATACAATGACAGGGCTTTTATAAAAATTAAGCTAGTACTTATTTATGATTTGCCAATAGATAATGAAAGAATAATTATAAAATTTAGGAGGACGAACATATGAAAGGTAGAACTATGGCTGAATTAAAAGTAGGGGATTTTGCTGAGCACACAAAAACAATTTCTGAAAGTGACGTGTATTTATTTGCTGGTATTACTGGCGATTTGAATCCGGCGCATATAAATGCAGTAGAAGCTGAAAAAGGGATGTTTAAAGGGCGTATTGCGCATGGAATGTTAAGTGCTGGTTTGGTTTCGGCTGTCTTAGGAATGCAACTACCAGGACCAGGAACGATCTATATGTCACAAACCTTAAAATTTACGGCTCCAGTAAAATTTGGTGATACAATAACTGCTAGAGCAGAAGTCATTGATCGCAATGTTGATCGCAATCGTATTACTTTAAAAACGACTTGTACGAATCAAGCTGGTAAAGTTGTTTTAGATGGTGAAGCACTGGCTATGCCGCCTAAAGAATAATCAAATTCAATTTATTGCAGGAGGGGTTAGCATAGCGTGCTAATCCCTCTATTTATATTTAACTTAAAGTTGATAAAGTATATTAATTTCAATAGTAATAGAATAAATAATCAAATGACTTTATATTCAGAAAATAATGAATTATTTTTGCAGTTTAATGACGGAATTTGTCGTATTAGCGAAAATGATGTGTATAATAAAGGGGAATGGCTTTTAAGTAGACATATCCTGCTATAGCAAAAGAGTACAATATTTATATGGAGGTACTGACATGCTGGTAAGAGATTTTATGACATCAAATCCCAAGACCCTTAAAATTAATGATACATTAAAAGATGTAGTTAGGCTATTTTATAAATATAAAATAGATGTAGCTCCAGTACTGGAACAAAACAACAAATTAGTTGGAATGGTTACTCGAACTAATATTATTGAAGCAATTGTTAATGAAATACCCATAAGCAGTAGCATAGACTCTATTATGACACAAGGGGTTATTACAATAAGTCCTGATAACACTCTAGAAGAAGCGTGGCAGATACCAATGAATCATTTGCCAGTGGTTGATTATGATCATAGAATTGTAGGAATGTTGAATCGGCAAGAGTTTATGAAGATATTTTATTCAAAAATGTGGAAGGCAAATAATATTATAAAAAATTTGATGACGTTATCTTATAATGGAATAATAATTGTCAACTATTATGGTATTATTAAAGAAATTAATGAGATTGCTGGTTGTTTGATTGGCGTAAAACCTGAAGAGGCCAAAGATAAATTTATTTATGATATTTTACCGAATTCGCGATTAATGAATGTCATCCGGATGGGTGAGACGGAACTTAATCAATCCTTTGAGATAAATGGACAAACGTTAAGCGTAAATCGTGCACCGATTTGTGAAGGCTATAAGGTCGTGGGTGCGGTAGCAGTACTTAAAGATATTTCGCAAGAGGTTGGTATCACTGATCAACTCATTGAAAAAGAAAGTAGCATACAAGCTTTGGAGTGTGTATTTGAAAGTATGGCACAAGGAATTATTGTGGTTGGTACAGATAATGTGATTAAATTAGTCAATAATTCTTATGAAAATGTGATGGGAATTTCAAGAGAAGAATTGATTGGGCGAAAAGCAGATAGTGCAGTGGAAAATTCGCGCATGCATATTGTATTAAAAACAGGTATTGCGGAGTTAGCGGAATTCCAAGGGGTAAAAGGTCGGCAAGTTGTGGTTAGCAGAGTACCGATGTTTAAGGAAGGTAGAATTATTGGGGCAATTGGTGAGGCTATCTTTAAAGATATTAGCGAAGTTGGCACAATATTAGAACGTGGAAAAACTTTACTCAAAGTAAATTCACAGGGGCAAGATAGTAGCTTAAAAGATTCCAAGCAGCTCATTACTTTTGAAAGTATCATTGGCCGATCACGTAGTATCGTTTCTGTAAAAAATTTAGCAGCAAAAGCAGCTATAACGGATGCAACGGTATTGATTCAAGGGGAAAGTGGTACAGGCAAGGATTTATTTGCACAGGCTATTCACAATGGAAGTAATCGGTGCAATAAAAAGTTAGTTGCAATTAACTGTGCAGCTATACCAGCAGAATTGTTGGAAACAGAATTGTTTGGTTATGACGAAGGTGCTTTTACTGGGGCTAAAAAGGGTGGGAAAAAAGGTAAATTTGAAATCGCTGAAGGCGGAACCTTGTTCTTAGATGAAATTGGCGATATGCCACTCTCAATGCAGGCAAAATTGCTTAGAGTTATGCAAAATAAGACCTTTGAACACGTTGGCGGAGAACAGGTTCGGTATTGTGATGTTCGTATTATTGCAGCTACCAATAAAAATTTACTTGAATTGGTAGAGAAAAAAATCTTTAGAGAAGATTTATATTATCGTCTTAATGTAATATGTTTAAATGTTCCTTCTTTAAGGGAAAGACAAGAAGATATCGGTGAGTTAATAGACATGTTGATGCCTAGAATGTGCCATAATTTAGGAATCCTTTTAAAACAATTTTCACCAGAAGCTTTGGCTTTGCTTCGTTCCTATAATTGGCCGGGAAACATCCGAGAATTAATCAACATCTTGGAGCAAATTGGTGCAACTGTGAGTAGTGTACTTATTACGCCAAAGCAGCTTCCGTCTATAGTTGTAGAACAGCAGAGTTCTCAACGAAAGAAAAATGGCGAAGGCATAGTGGAAGATGAAGGAAAGAATATTCAGGACGTATTGCATGATACCAAAGGAAATAAGGCATTAGCTGCAAAAATTTTAGGGATTCATCGTTCTACGCTATATGAAAAGATGAAAAAGTACAATTTAAAATAAGAAAACAAACACTGTGTCGGTATGTCTATATATGACGTCTATACCGACACTTTTTCTTTGCCAAAAATCAATTAAATGTCGGAAATAATGATTTATTATTATGGTTTAATAATTTTTTTTTATGCTAATGGCATGGCTCGCCCTCAATATAATTAATAGTTCCTAATTTTCTGACAAAGATGCAAAAAGAAAATTTTCATAAAAATCTAAGAATTGGCACGCTAAATGCAATTATATATTTGTGTCAATAATTAAATCAAATTTAACAATGTTATTTTTAGATAACGATATTGTTGGTATTGATTTAATAGAAAAATTTAATTGTATATTTTGAGGAGGATTTTTATTATGGATTTCGCTTTAACGGAAGAACAACAACTTATTCAACAAAGCGCTCGTGAATTTGCGGCAGAGCAGGTAGAACCACTTGCAGAAGAATTAGATAAAACAGGTCGGTATCCTGCGGAAACAATTAAGAAAATGGCTGAAATGGACTTTATGGGGATGCCTTATCCAGAAGAATACGGCGGAGCAGGTGCAGATTATTTAAGCTATATTATGGTAGTAGAAGAATTGTCAAAAGCTTGTGCTTCTACAGGTATCATTTATTCCGCACACTGCTCATTAGGAATGTTCCCTATTTATAATTGGGGTTCTGAAGAATTAAAACAAAAATATTTAGTTCCATTATGTAAAGGAGAAAAATTAGCCGCTTTTGCATTAACTGAACCAAGTGCTGGTACAGATGCGGCGGCCGGTCAATGTACAGCAAAACTTGATGGTGACGAATATGTACTGAACGGAACAAAATGCTTTATCACCAATGGTGGTGTAGCTGATGTATATATTATTTTAGCGCTTACAGATCCTACATTAGGTACTAAAGGAATAAGTGCTTTTGTGGTTGAAGGTGGAGTACCTGGTTTTGAAATTGGTAAACATGAAGACAAAATGGGGATTCGTGGATCTCAAACAACAGAATTAATTTTTAAAAATTGCCGTATTCCAAAAGAAAACCTAATTGGTAAAGAAGGCAAAGGCTTTGGCATTGCAATGACTACTCTAGATGGTGGTCGTATCGGTGTTGCTGCACAAGCTTTAGGAATTGCCCAAGCAGCATTAGAAGAAGCTGTTAAATTTGCAAAAGAAAGAGTGCAATTCGGTAAACCAATCGCAACAAAACAAGCAATTCAATGGATGCTTGCTGAAATGGAAACAAAAATTCAAGCTTCTCGTTTATTGACTTACCAAGCTGCGGCTGCAAAAGATAGAGGAGAAAAATATAGTAAAGAAGCTGCAATGGCTAAAATGTTTGCATCAGAATCTGCTGATTGGGTATGTAATAAAGCAATTCAAATTCATGGTGGTTATGGCTATATTAAAGACTTTAAAGTTGAACGTTGTTATCGTGATGCTAAGATATGTACTCTTTATGAAGGTACCAATGAAGTACAACGTATGGTTATTGCTGGTAGTTTACTGCGCTAATCATAGGGTAATACGTTAAAATCACGATAAAGGAGCGGAAATCGATGAAAATTATTACAAAAGAAGAAGCAATCAAACTTATTCAAGATGATACTTTCGTAGCGATGACAGGTTTCGTTGGTTGTGACCATCCGGAAAGCATCACTTCTGCTTGCGAAGAAAGTTTCTTAGCTTCTGGGCATCCTAAAGATTTGACCATTCAATTTAGTGCAGGTATTGGCGATGGTAAAACTAAAGGATCTAATCATTTTGGTAATGCTGGAATGATTAGAAGAATCATTGGTGGTCACTATGGTTTGGCTCCACGCTTAGGAGAATTGGTTAGTAATAACCAAGTAGAAGCTTATAACATACCACAAGGGATCGTTTCTCATTTACATAGAGCTGCAGCAGGTAAAAAACCAGGGGTACTTAGTAAGGTTGGTTTAAAAACTTTTATTGATCCACGTCTTGAAGGTGGCAAACTCAATACAAAAACGACAGAAGATATTGTTAAATTAATGAATATTGATGGCGAAGAATTTTTATTCTACAAAGCTTTTCCAGTAGATGTTGCTTTAATTCGTGCTAGTACTACCGATGAAAATGGTAATTTAACGATGGAACGGGAAGCTGTATATTGCGAAGCGTTAGCAATTGCTGGTGCTGCAAAAGCAAATAACGGTATCGTAATTGCCGAAGTAGAAAGAGTTGCAGGGAAAGGATCGCTTGATCCTAGAACAATTAAGGTTCCTGGTGTTTTAGTTGATTATGTTGTTGTTGGCGACGCTGGCTTATTTAATCAAACAGGCGGAGAATATTACAATCCTTCTTATAATGGCGAAGTTAAAATGCCATTGGGTGCAATAAAACCGTTGGCATTAACCGAACGCAAAATTATTGCGCGTCGTGCAGCTATGGAATTAAAACCACATTGCCGTGCGAATCTTGGCATTGGTATGCCAGAAGGTGTAGCAGCTATAGCAGCAGAAGAAGGGTTCGGTGATACTCTTACCATGACAGTAGAATCGGGTGGTATTGGTGGGGTACCCGCAGCAGGTGCAAGCTTTGGTGCTACGATCAATGCTGAAGCTATGCTTGGGCAAGCTGAAATGTTTGACTTCTATGATGGTGGTAATTTAGATATTACTTGTTTGGGGATTGCGCAAGTAGATAGCAAAGGAAATCTTAATGTAAGTAAGTTCGGACCCAAAATTCCAGGCTGCGGTGGTTTTATTAATATTTCCCAAAATGCAAAAAAAATTGTATTCTGCGGTACTTTAACCGCAGGCGGCTTAAAAATCAAAGTAGAAGACGGCAAGTTGGTAATTGATAAGGAAGGTCGTTCAAAGAAATTTGTTGAAAATGTCGAACAAGTTACCTTTAGTGCTGAATATGCAAGATCAATTAATCAACCAGTTATTTACATTACAGAAAGAGCTGTATTTAGATTAGAAGAAAATGGCTTGGTATTAACAGAAATCGCACCAGGTGTAGATTTACAACATGACGTGTTAGATCAATTAGATGCAACAGTAGCTGTTTCCCCTGATCTAAAATTGATGGACGCTAGAATCTTTATGGATAATCCAATGGGGTTATCTGCTGATATGTCAAATAAATAAAATTGGAGTTGTTAAAATTGACTACTTATCATAATTTATTGCTTACAGAAGAAAATGGCTTAGCGATCGTTACGTTAAATCGTCCAAAAGCACTTAATGCTTTAAATGCTGCTTTGCTTAATGAAATTGGTCAAGTTATTGATGAACTAGCTGCAAACGATAGTATTCAAGCAATTATTATTACTGGTGCTGGAGAAAAATCATTTGTTGCCGGTGCTGATATTACAGAAATGAAAGATAAGAATGTGGAAGAAGGCAAAGTCTTTGCTGAACAAGGACAAGGCGTTTTCTTAAAAATTGAGCAATGTCCAAAACCAGTTATTGCAGCAGTTAATGGCTTCGCTCTTGGCGGTGGTTGTGAACTTGCAATGGCTTGCGATATCAGAATTGCTTCTGAAACTGCAAGATTTGGTCAACCAGAAGTCGGCTTAGGTATTGTTCCGGGCTTTGGTGGTACGCAACGTATGCCAAGACTTATTGGTCGCGGTATGGCTAAATATTTAATTTATTCTGCTGATATGGTTAAAGCTCCAGAAGCTTTACGAATTGGTTTAGTACAAAAAGTAGTTGCACCAGAAGTTCTTCTTGATGAAGCAAAAGCAATTGCTATCAAAATCATGAGCAAGAGCCCAATCGCAGTTCGTTTTGCAAAAGATGCAATCAATCGCGGTATGGAAATGGATATTCCAAATGCAATGCAATATGAAGCGTATATTTTTGGCGCATGTTTTGCAAGCGAAGACCAAAAAGATGGTATGACTGCTTTTGTTGAAAAAGCAAAAGTAACCTTTACTGGTAAATTTCCTAAAAAATAATGAAAGACACGGAGGGGCAGCTTGCCTGCCCCTTAACTAATAAAGGAGTGCTAATATGGCTAACATTATTGCTTGTTATAAATGGGTTTTAGATGAACAAGATATTAAAATAACCGCTGGTAGTCTAGCATTAGACACTGGCAGGGCAAAAAGTAAAATTAGCGAATATGATAAAAATGCTATCGAGGAAGCAGTACTACAGGCAGAAAAATGTGATGCTACGGTAACTAGCTTAACCTTTGGAAATAGTAAAGCAAAGCAATCATTAAAAGATGCTTTATCTCGTGGACCGGCCCAAGCTTATTGGGTAAATGATGCAGCAGCTGATATTGCAGATGGATTTGTAACAGCAAATGTACTGACTGCGGCCATAAAAAAAATAGGTGAATATGATGTGATTCTATTTGGTGAAGGTTCAGCGGATACTTATGGTCAACAAGTTGGGCCACGGGTTGCCACTTTACTGGGCATTCCGGTCATTACATTTGTATCTGAAATAACATTAACAGGCAATCGTGTGACAGCGACCAGAAAAATCGGCGATTGTACAGAAGTGGTAACTGCTGAGTTTCCAGTTGCAATCACAGTATTGCCAGAAATAAACAAACCACGGATACCAAGTTTAAAACAAGTATTAGGAGCCGCTAAAAAACCATCAACTGAATTCAGTATGGCTGATTTAGGTTTGGCTATCGATGAT
>JARBTT010000001.1 GCA_029240055.1 Anaerosinus sp. | reverse complement strand
CCAGCGTTCGTCCTGAGCCAGGATCAAACTCTCCAATAAATTTTATTAGAAAGCCTAAAAGGCTCTTTAAATTCTTTGTTTCTTTATAATAAAGAAATTAACTCGCGATGTTTAAACCGCGACGCAGCATCTCTGCTGCTAGTACTGACAGTTCATGAAGAACTGTGCAGTGCACATCTGGCATTAATTTTTTCTACATTGTTTAGTTTTCAGAGAACACTTGCTAACGCCTTGCGTTGTCAGCTCACTTATATTAACAGAACTAAAAGTCATTGTCAATATGTTTTTTGATTTTTTTTTAAGAAATCGTGTCGTACATTGCAGTAATAAGCAACTGTCACTGGCGACTTGCTTATAGTATCATAAATAAAATATTAATGTCAACACCTTTTGAAAAAAAAGTGACAGATTATTGCTTTTTTATATTGTCTTTTTCACTTGCTAATGAAATGAACGCTCGCATAGCGGCTGTTACGTATTTTTTCTTAAGATAAATGAGTTGTCTCTGCATATTAAATTTGCATTCAGCAATATCTAAAATGACTAGCTCCCGATTCGCCACTTCATTTTTTACCGTCATCAAAGGTAACAACGTAATCCCTAAGTTACTTTTGACAAAGCTCTTTATTGTTTCAATATTACCAACTTCTAATAAAATATGCGGTTGTACCCCATTTTTATTAAATATTTCTTCTAACGCACAACGATAACTACAGCCTTGCTCTGTAAGAATCAAAGATTCCGTTGCAAGATCTTGCACAGTTAAGCTATTTTTATCTTTAAGTCGATTGCTAGCTGCTGCGACAATGACCATGGGTTCATTGAAAGATAAACTTGAAGTGAATTCTTCTTGTTCAACTTCCTGATCCAAAATAAAAACCACATCAACAATATTATTTTGGAGCATCGTTCTCAGTTCAGAACAAAAGCCTAATTTTATGATAATATCTACTTCTGGATATTGCATATGATACGTTTTAAGTAACTCTGGTAGTCTCATTGTACAAATAGATTCTACTACCCCTATTCTTAGTGTTCCTTTTGGGGTATTGCTTTCATCTATAGAATCTTTCGCTTTATCAGTAAGTGCTATGATTTTATTAACGTATTGCAAAAAAATACTACCATGCGCAGTAAGTTCCACGCGCCTTCCGATTCTTTCAAATAATTTTGTTCCCAGTTCTTGCTCTAAAAGTTGAATTTGTGTCGTAATGGTCGACTGCGCATAGCCTAAAGTTTCCGCTGTTTTTGAAAAACTTTTATATTGTGCTATTTTCGCAAACGTTTTTAAATTCTTTAATTCCACAGTTTCATCTTCCCTTCTTATTTATCAATAAAATTGAATTATAGATTCGAATAATTCAATTTTATTGAACTTACTTTTTATGCTACTATAAATTCACAATCGATTCAATGCATTTTATTGATTTGTTATATAAGAAATTGGAGGATTTCACTATGGCAAAAACAAAATTAAAAATGGTGTTAACCTGGAAAGACGGCTGCACACTATCAATCTCAGCTGTCATTGGCTGTGGTATCTTAATATTACCAGCCTTAACCGCACAGCAAGCCGGTCCTGCTTCACTCTTGGTCTGGCTGGTCATATCTTTACTTTCTTTCCCGATTGTGTTTGTTTTAAGCAAATTAGCAGCAAAGATCCCAAAAGCCGGTGGAATTTCCTCTTATGCTGAAAATGCATTTGGTGCGAGAAGTGGGATGATTACAAGTTGGATTCTAATGGGCTCTATTCCAATCGGTCTTCCCGCTGTAGCATTAAGTGGCGCTTATTATTTGGGCTATATCATTCCACTGAGCTTTACACAATTAATTCTGGTGGCAGCATTTATGCTTTATCTTTCCATTTTTTTAAATATCCGAGGAATTGATCTTTCTTCAAAAATCAGTTCTAGCATTGTTACGCTGATTATCATCATTCTTTTTATCGTAGTTTTATGTTCCTTTCCTTACGTAAGTCTAAGTAACTTTATTCCTTTCATCCCTTATGGTAACGCATCGGTGATATCACTTTTCCCTTTAATCTTTTTTGCTTTTGCTGGCTTTGAATTAATCTGTCCCTTAGCGGAAGAATTTAAAAATCCAGCACGCGATATTCCGATTAGTCTATTTTTATCGGCTTTATTTATTACACTTCTTTACCTATCTATTTCTTGGGTGACGATTGGCACCAATATATATAGCGCCCCAAATTCTATTACAGCGTTAAGCTCGCTGATTGCTTTATCCTTCGGTAAAACGACTGGTTCGATCATCGCTTTTTTAACTATTCTAATTACCTTTTGTTCTATCCACGCCAATATCGCTGGTTTTTCACGAATTATTTTTCATGAAGCGCGCGATGGTGAGTTTCCAAAACTTTTGGCGACCATACATCCCAAATACAAAACCCCCATCAATGCCATCTTCGCATTAGCAATTGCTTTTGCTGTGGTTTTATTCTGCTTCACCTTTTTTATTCCCGATTTAAATCAGTTGTTAAAATTTCCTGGCTCAGTGTTTTTATTTTCTTATGTGATTTCAATGGCCGCTGGAATAAAACTATTAGATAAGTGGTCAATCGGCTGGTGTTGCGCATGCATTACATTTTGTATCTGTAGCCTATTATTTTCGAGTAGTGGGCTGATCTGTTTATTTCCTGTGGCATTAGGTTTGCTTGGCTTTTGTTATTTAAAAATAAAAGCCGCCCTTTAACACAATAAAACAGCCAACATCAGTAGCCTAAAAAGCTATTGGATGTTGGCTGTTTTATTGTTATGGGCAGAAATTAATTTTAATTTTTCTGCCCTATTTAATTGTTTAATTGCATACTCACGTTGTTGTGCTTCTATCTTGGTAGAAAAGCTTTCAACGTAAACAACTTTGACTGGTAAACGATTTCTCGTATACTTTGCACCTTTTTTCGTATTATGTGCTAAAACACGCTTTTCCACATCGAAGGTCCAGCCAGTATACAACGTTTTATCCGCACATTCTAAAATATAAGTAAACGCGTTCACTATTTACTTTCTGAAATCGTGATTTTATTGATAACAACATCTGCTACTGGTTTATCATTAGGCCCAGTTTTCACTTGACCGATTTTTTTTACTATATCTAGACCATCAACGACTTTACCAAATACAGAATGTTTACCATCTAACCATGGAGTTTTTACCAAAGTGATAAAAAATTGCGAACCACCAGTGTTAGGCCCAGAATTCGCCATCGATAAAACACCAGCACTATCATGACGTAAATCAGGATTAAATTCATCTGGTATGGTGTAGCCCGGACCACCTGTACCATTACCATTTGGATCGCCACCTTGGATCATAAAAGCATCAATAACCCGATGGAATATGAGCCCATTATAAAATCCTTTTTCAACTAAAGTAATAAAGTTTTTTGTTGTGATTGGCGCCTTGTCTTCAAACAATTCAATACTAAACTGCCCTTGATTCGTATCAAAGACGGCGATACGATTCTTTTGCGTACTTGCCTCTTGTGGCGCTTTTGCCATATCACTGTATTTCATACCATTGCTGAGCCCAGAGCCATTTTGTTCCTCTTGCTTTTGACTGCTATTACCAAAACAGCCCACTGTCACAAGTAACATCATACTCACCATTAAAAATATAAGACCTTTTTTCTTCATCGTAGTTACTCCTCCTATTTTGTAATTTTTCTTTGCTCGCCTGATTTTATCGGACACCAGGTAGGGATTGTCTTATTATCTTGGAAAAAGTCCGCAGTTGGCGTCCATACAGGGCCTCGCCTATGCATTGCAATAAGATAGTTCACATCTGTTTTTTTACAAAATTCCTTTGCGCCAAGATCGCAAAACTCCTCTAACCGACTGTCAACTGGAAAGAAAGCAATATCAGCTACTAAACCAGACATTTTTTTTAACTGCTTTGCAAACCGATTTCTGGCAAATTTTATATTTTCTTCAGTTTCGCCTTTCCAATGCCACCAATTAAAATCACCAGCATGAAAAATATGCCAGCCATCGACTTCTACCAGAAATGAAACGCCCTCATCCGTAGAACTATAGGTCTTTACTTGCAACGTTTCACTTGCATAGTTATCATAGGTATTCAAATACACGGTTTTTTCTAACGGCAGCTTTTTGGCGCCTGCTTCTCCTTCAATATCAAAGCTCAAAAAATATTGGTTCACGGTATCAGCAAATTGACGAATTAACGGATTGAAATGATCAAAATGGCGATGTGAACTAAACATATAAACGGTATCGCTTTCCGCTATTAAATTCGGAACGATATTTTCTGGATCAAGATAATAATCAAAAATCAACAATGTTTTTCCTATTTTCACAGAGAATCCACTATTCAGTAAATAGGAAACTACCACTTCATTTGTCATCGTTTTCTCCCCTATGCTTTACGCGTAAATTCATGAAATAAATTTCTAATCGGTGTTTGATAAATCACATATGCAAGGGTACTGCCGCCCAAGGTACTGACTAAGAATGGGATGACAAAGAAAAATGCCCCTACATTCGAATCCAATAAAAATTTTGCCATTGGGTATGCAAAAAGACCGCCTATGATTCCAGTACCAACCACTTCACCTAGAATTGCACCATAGATACTATGCGTCCTTTTATATAACATTCCTGCCAAAGTCGCACCAATGATACTACCGGGAAAGGCCAAGATAGAACCAGTTCCCAAAACATTTCTCAGCAGCGATATTCCAAATGCCGCACCAGTTGCATAACGCGTTCCCAGGAGCACTGCTAGCAAGACATTAATCGCATGCTGCACTGGAAAACACTTTGCAAAGCCGACTGGAATATATACCAAGTGTGCTGAAAGCACACCAATTGCCATAAACATTGCGGTAATGGTCATTTTTTTTAAATTCATGTTTCTCCTCCTACTCGGTAACTCTCGCATATCTTTTGATGATATCATCATTTAGATTGAAGACCGCATCCATCAATCTGACTTTAAAGGTACCAATTCCTTCATTCTCCAAAAGCGATTCTACGGCAACCTCCCCAGCGATTCCCATACTTAACACACCAGATACTGCACCGACAAAAGTATCACCAACTGCACAATAACTTGCTACTAAAGCCGTCGTCATACAGCCAGTACCAGTAACACGCGTTAAAAAAGTATGCCCATTATGTATATGACAATGTTTATCTTTGCACGCAACAATATCTACTTGCCCTGTAACTGCTACCACACCATCAATTTGTTTAGCCAAAGCTTGCGCTGCCGTTTCTCCGCCATCACTTAGAGCGATAGAATCAACCCCCTTCACCTCGGTATCCAAACCACACAATACTTTTAATTCTGACATATTGCAGCGGATGACATCCGGTTTCACCTCAGCAATGATCCGTTTGGCAACTTCAGTGCGGTACATTGTCGCCCCGACCCCAACTGGATCAAAAACAACTGGAATTTTCAGTGATTTAGCCCTATTTCCCGCGATAATCATCGCTTCTACTGTTTGTGAACTTAAAGTGCCAATATTGAGTACCAATGCTCTCGCATGACTTACCATCTCTGCAACTTCATTTACATCTTGCGCCATGACTGGTGAAGCACCAATCGCTAAAGTTATATTTGCACAATCATTTACACTAACATAATTGGTTATTTGATGAATTAGTGGACTGTCTTGTCTTACCTTATGTAGCCTATTCGTCATCTGTTTTATCATCATATCTAAACTCCTATTTATAAAAAAAATAACACTTAACTTTAATATTATAATACAAAATTTATAATATAACCGCATAAAAAATAAAAATACACCTATTTTTTGTTAGGTGCATCAAAAATATTTGAAATCACGCTACAAATATTTGAGCGAACAACAATATCGTCAACGCAATAATAAGAATTGTAAAGATCCACGCAACGGTATGATATAGGCGATTATTCTTATAGCTTCCCATAATTTTTTCATCATTAGACAAGAGCAATATAAAAATTAAAATAGGGGAAAGCAGCACTCCGTTTAATACCTGCGAAAGTAACATAACACTATATAGAGAAATATTCGGCATTAAAACCAAACCGGCACCTATAACAATCAATACCGTATAAACAATAAAAAATACCGGTGCTTCTCGATACGTTTTATTAATTCCATACACCAACCCCATGACTTCACAAATTGCATACGCCGTACTCAATGGTAAAATCACCGCCGCTAATAGCGCTGCGCCCAATAGACCAACATTGAATAATACACTCGCATATGCCCCTGCAAATGGCTCTAAAACAATTGCTGCTTCTTCAACATTTTCTATCATATAAGGATGACCATATAACGCTGTGGCGGTTGTAATTAAAATAAAAAAAGCAATTAATCCCGTAAAAAAAGTCCCTGCAATAATATCTATACAAGTATACCAATAGTCTTTTACCGTGATTCCTTTATCAACAATAGCCGCCTGCATATAAAATTGTCCCCATGGCGTAATTGTTGTACCAATAATCCCTATCGCCGTAAACAAATAAGCACTATCTTGATAAAAAGTCGGTACAAAAGTTGCGGTGAGTACTGCGGGCCATGATGGCTCAACTAGAACACCAGCAATGATGTAACTAAAAAAAGTAGCGCATAGCAAAAAGAACACCTTTTCGACGTAATTATAATTTGCCTTCACAACCAAAAACCAAATAAAGAAAGCGACAAATGGTACCGCGATATATTTACTAATAGAAAAAAAGGTACAACTGAGTACAATGCCTGAAAATTCTGAAGCTGTCGTTCCTATATTGGCTATGAGGAAAAGAACCATTACTAAAACAGCAGAACGTTTTCCATACCGCTCACGGATGAGTACAAATAGACCTTTCCCCGTAACAATCCCAATACGTGCTGATATTTCTTGCATGACACCTAAACAAATCGTGCTAATCAACAAGACAAACAATAAGGCATAGCCATACTTTGCTCCCGCCGTAATATAAGTAGCAATCCCACCAGCATCATTATCTGCGAACGCTGTGATAATCCCTGGTCCCATGACAGCAAAAAATACAGCTACTTTTTCACGAAACGTTTTGGGCGGCATCTGTATATTTCTTAGCCAGTTCCTTGCAAAACTACCAATAAATTTTCGTTCCTTCACTCCACCACCCCCACACTATTTATCATGATAACAAAAGGGACATTACAATTTAATTTTGTAACATCCCTTTTACGCCAAGATTACGCGCTCATTTCATATCTCATTCTATGTGGTGGTCTAGCAGATTGCGCTTATTTTCTTCTTCTCTTCTTACTGGATAAAATTATTTTGCTCGTTTTATTTTCCTTTACCGTACTCAGTTCTTGGTCATCACCTTTTTTATAGGCGGTATAATATTTAAAACCAATCAAAATCACACAAAATCCTAACATAACATCAAGAACGGTTTGCATTGTCCCGCCAGTAGGCCACTGCCTCGTACTTAAATGCCAAATAAAGAGAGCGGCAAATACGACATCATTAAATTTCCCCATATTAATTTTATTCATATGAAAAACCTCACTTCTCCGTTGATTCGATTGCGACTGGCACTAATTTGAAGGCATTACCATCTACCAAGCCTAAATCGGTCAATTTTAATTCAGGAATGACTGGCAAACTTAAAAAAGCTAGCGTTAAAAATGGATCATAGCAATCACGAATGCCTAAGGAATATGCCAATTCTTTTAATTTTTCAACTTGCTTTGCAACAGTATGCACATCTTGATCTGACATTAAACCACCGATTGGTAATGCCAATGAGTCCAAGACTTTACCATCAAACGCAACAGCAATACCACCCTGAATTCTTTCTAACTCCTTGGCTGCAACTAAAATATCTGCATCATTCGTACCAATCACGATTAAATTATGGGAATCATGGGCAACGGTTGAAGCAATCGCCCCACGGTTTAGACCAAAACCATGAACTAAGCCCACGCCTATATTTCCCAGACAATTATGGCGTTCAAATACTACTAATTTTAAAATATCTTGTTTCACATTTGTAATAAAAAAACCATCTTCCCGATCAACTTCCATTTCTAAGGCTTTGGTTACGATTTGATGTGGCACCAAGCCAATGACCCGAGCTCGCTTCGTTGGAGCAGGAATACGTAATTTCGTTTGGTCAATTTCTGCTAAATGCATCGTTTCTTTGATTTTTTTACTGGCGATATCTTTGCCCTCAAATAAGGTTGTATTGTCTCTGGCTACGACAACACCATTTTTCAAAACGAGCGTTGGCTGCCAGCTTTTTAAATCATCAAACACCAGAATATCGGCCTTATAGTTTGGTGCAATCGCCCCAATTTCATCAAGGTTAAAATAGCTTGCCGCATTGATCGTTGACATCTGTAAAACCGTCGGTAAGTCTACCCCTGCTTCGACCGCCAAGCGAACCATGTTATTGATATGACCTTCGGCAATCAAATCGGCGGGATGACGATCATCAGCAGCAAACAAACAAAATTGCGAAGTATATTTATTAATCGCCGGTAATAAATTCAATAAATTTTTTGCCGCTGAACCTTCGCGAATCATCACATGCATACCAGCACGTAATCGGTCTAAAGCCTCTTCTGGCGTTACACATTCATGATCAGATTTTATGCCAGCCGCAGCATAGGCCATTAAATCATTGCCGCTTACCCCTGGTGCATGTCCATCAATTTTTTTATTTTTTGCTAAGATTAACTTTTCAATGACCTTGCTATCGCGATAAATAACACCTGGATAATTCATCATTTCACCCAAGCCCAATACCCGCGGATGATTGATAAACTTTTCTAGATCAGCCGCAAAGAGCTCGGCGCCAGAATTTTCCAAATTGCTAGCTGGTACACAAGATGGCAGCATAACGTAAACCGATAACGGCAAATCTTCCGTTGCATCTAATATATAGTCAATCCCATCCAGACCTGCAACATTGGCAATTTCATGTGGGTCAGCAATAATCGTTGTCGTTCCTGTCGGTAAAACCGCCCGAGCAAACTCAATGGGACTGAGCATCGAACTTTCAATATGTACATGTCCATCAATAAAACCAGGCGTAAGGTATTTACCTGTTAAATCAATTTCATTTCCCCCTGTATATTCGCCAATACCAGCAATATAACCATCTACGATCGCTACGTCACCTTTGATAAATTCACCAGTAAACACATTAAAAACCTGCGCATTTTTCAGCACCAAATCGGCTTGAACAGCCCCTTTGGCCACTCCAATTAACTTGTTTATATTTTTCATTACGATCCACCTATCAAATATACTTGATCATCAACTCATTATAATATATTATCAAATAACCCAGCAAAAGCAAAGTAGTATTATAGACAAAAAACTACTGATTACTCAGTAGTTTCAAACTGTCGACAAAATAAAATATTTATGTCGATGATTTAGAAAATATCTAAATCCGTTCCACTTATAAACTAGCACGAAGATAGGCTGCCGGTTGGTGAGAAGTGCTCAGATGCTAGGCACAGTAAGGAGTTGCGAAGGAGTCGTACTTTCGTACGTCGACGAGCAGTACCTTGTCGGAGGGCGCAGATGAGTGCTTATCGCCGACCGGCAGCCTGTCTGTCCATGCTTTTTCTACAGGCTGAAACTACTGATTACTCAGTAGTTTTTTCATCTAAATTTCTTTGCTTTACACTTTCTGCAATTTCTGCAATTCTTGTTCCCGGCAAAGTAAAGCCACGTCCCATGACCTCATTTGCATCTTGCACAATCATAAATGCCATTGGATCAATCGCATTGGCGATAAGTTTTATTTTACCAAATTGAGTGAGGTTGGCAACAACAAAGATAATATCCTTACGCTCACGCGTAAATGCACCTTCGCCCTTTAAAAATGTAACACCCCGCCCGATTTCACTGATGATTCCATCGGCAATTGCTGCTGCTTGATTAGAAATAATAATAACCGTTTTCTTATTATTAAAACCAGCCGCTACTTTATCAGTAAGATCCGAACTAACATACATCGAAATCAAAGTAAACATGGCTAGCTTCACACCAAATAACATCGCTGCCAACGCCATAATCAAGCAATTGAAAGCAAAAATAACACTCCCCATATTTAGTGAATAATATTTCTTTACAATTGCCGCCACAATATCGAGACCACCGGAACTACCATTGGCCCTAAAGATGATCCCATAACCAATCCCATTAAAGACGCCTCCATAAATTGCCGCAAGCATAGGATCATCAATGACATTATAATTAGATAAAAATCTCATGGCATCAATACAAATAGAAAACAATACCGTACCAAAAACAACATCCACCGCGTAGATTTTTCCCAATGTTTTATAAGCAGCAATCAAAAGCGGAATATTCATGATAAGCATTTGCACCCCAATTGGTAAGGCAAATAAATAGTAGAATATGATGGCAATCCCACTTACGCCACCGCTTAATAATTGATGTGGCACTAAAAATAGATTAATTGAAGCACTACTAATTAAACAGCCGATTAAAATTAAGCTATAGCGAAATATTTTACTCTTCATCGTAAACACCTCAAAATTCTGCTCATTCCTCAGCTAGAGTTGTTATTCTAAATTCTTCTAAATCGCCTTGGCTGACATCCAATAATAATTGTTGTTTTTCATCTTGCGGGTTTTTGTAAATGTAATAAATATGTCCATTGATTTTTTCCTTGTTGGTTAGACCATACTCTTTTAAGATCTTATGAGAAGTCGCCCCGATTCTTACACCTTTATCCGTTACATACTCTTTATCACTGACACGAAAATCTACGATTTTATTGGTGAAACGATCAATCCCAATTCTCATATCATTACCTTTGTAAAAATAATACGTCACAATATTATCTTTGACGATATAATCGAAATTTACCCGTGGCTGCCCAATCTTTGCTACCATGGTTTCGTAATCATCACCTAATTTTATCCCTTTATACGTAAAATCTTCTGGACTTGCCGCAAAAACCGTTGCCGCAAAAGCAAATGCAAGCATCGTACATAAAATGATCTTTCTTAGCACGCAATCGCCTCCCTTATTTTAAATTCAATTTTGCTAAAGCCTCCGCCAAAGCCGTATTGACTGGTTCTTGACTCGTTTTTTGCTGCGTTTTCATATACTGCGCTACTTCACTTTTAGAAACTTTCGTATTATTTTCCTTACTCTTACGTTTCTGAAACGTAGTCAATTTTTCCCGATAGCCGCAAGCGCAGAAAAATAACTTTCCTTCACCTTCGCCACGCATTTCTAATTTTTTATGGCAGTTTGGACAACGTGCATTCGTTACCGTTGATAAACCTTTGCGATACCCACAGCTTCGATCTTGGCATACGAGCATTTTGCCTTTTTTACCGTTCACTTCTAATAAAAACTTACCACATTCCGGACATTTTGTTCTCGTTACATTATCGTGACGGAATCGTTCCTGACTATTTTTGATATTATGCACAACTGTTTGGGCATAATTCTTAATATCATTGATAAACGTATTTTTTCCAAGCTTCCCACTAGCGATGCTACTTAAATTTTGTTCCCATTTTGCCGTGAGCGCTGGTTCTTTTAAATCATGCGGTACCAATTCTAATAATTGTCTTCCCTTAGCGGTTACAAAGATATCTTTACCTTTTTTCTCAATTAAGAAACTCGCAAATAATTTTTCAATAATATCCGCCCTCGTTGCAACAGTACCAAGTCCTCCAGTTTCACCAATCGTTTGTTTTAAAGCTTTACTATCATCACTCATATATTTCACCGGATTTTCCATCGCTCCCAATAGCGTTCCTTCATTAAATGGTGCTGGTGGTTTGGTCATTCCTTGCGAAACATTGAGTTTCATTACTTTTAACTTATCACCTTTTTTAAGGTCTGGCAAGGTTTGTTCTGCAAGACTATCATTTGCATTTTCTTCTTCAAATACGCCCTGATAAACCTCTTTCCAGCCAATATTTTTGATATTTTTCCCCTTGGCAATAAAGACTTCACCATTCAGATCCACTTTTACTGTGGTTTGTTCATATTCAAACGGTGGATATAACACGGCAATAAAACGTTTTACGACCAAATCATAAATTTTACGTTCACGATCCGTAAGCGCACTCAAATTTACAAACTGTTCCGTTGGTATAATCGCATGATGATCCGATACTTTACTATCATCAACAAAATGTTTACTCGCTTGTATTTGTTTGCTCGCTTGAAATGCTAATTTAGAATAGGGTCCAACACTACAGGCACTGAGACGATCCTTTAGAGTTGGCACGATATCAGCTGAAATATATTTTGAATCCGTTCTTGGATACGTAAGTATTTTATGCGTTTCATAAAGTTTTTGCATCAGCCCCAGTGTTTCTTTGGCTGAAAAAGCAAAAATCTTATTTGCATCGCGTTGCAATTCAGTTAAATTATAAAGTTGCGGTGCATAGGATTTCTTTGCCGCCTTCTCTAGGGTTACGACTTCACCAACAGCACCAGTAATTTTCTTGGCTACACTATCGATATATTCTTTATCAAAAGAACGCATGTCCCCACTTTTTTTATCCTGCCATGTTACGGTAAGCTGATTAAGCTTTGCCGTCAATCCATAATATGCTTTTGGCACGAAGTTTCTAATCTCATCTTCACGTTTCGCAATAATTGCTAGTGTTGGCGTCTGCACACGACCACAAGATAATTGGGCATTAAATTTGCAAGTAAGTGCCCGCGTTGCATTGATACCAACATACCAATCCGCTTCTGCACGTGCTACTGCCGCTTGATACAGATTGTCATAGTCTTTGCCCGCTCTTAATTTAGCAAAGCCTTCTTTGATTGCTTTATCAGTAACCGAAGAAATCCATAAGCGTTTGATTGGCTTATTCACCATTGCTTTTTCAATGATCCACCGTGCTACCAATTCTCCTTCGCGTCCAGCATCAGTCGCAATAATGACTTCACTTACATCTTTGCGACGCAGCTGATCCCTTACAACATTAAACTGACGACTCGTTTGCTTGATGACCACAAGCTCTAACGCTTTTGGCATAATCGGTAATTCTTCGATCCGCCAAGATTTATTACTGGCACCATATGCTTCTGGATCTGCTAAAGTCACCAAATGACCAAGTGCCCAAGTCACGATGTATTTACTACCTTCTAGATACCCATTGCCATTTTGTTTTGCTCCAAGCACACGTGCTAAATCACGACCAACGGAAGGTTTTTCTGCTAAAACTACTATTTTACTCATACTTATTATTTTACCTCACAAATATTTGATATTCCTTTATAAATTCAAAGAATAGACTCATGCTATGCATAAGTCTATTCTTTGTTATACTACATTTTTTAATAACCAAAATACAACCATACCAGTCACGATACTTTTCCCCAAAGACTTCGTTTTTAGCGAAACTGCCAAAACGATCAAAGAGGCTATTAAATTAATATTCCCTAAACTTAAATTGAGCTTATTTCCATCAATAAAAATTTCCGAAAATACCAATGCACCAAACACTGATGTTGGCACGTACTTTAACCACCGTTCTACCATCGGTGATAACGCCCTCTTGGCAAGCAAAAAAGGCGGAACTACCCTAGGAATATAAGAAACAACAAACATTCCTAAAATACAGTACATAACTTCCACACTAGTCATCTTTTTTGCCCCCTTCAATCATGCAGCCAAGCGTAGCTGCAATGACGGTTGCTACCACAATATGTAATTTATGCGTTAAAAATCCCGATAAAAAAAGTGCCAACACCCCTGCTACCACGCCAATGATTATTTTTAAATAGTTGTCAAAATGAAAAGTCCAAAGCCCGATAAACATAGCCGTCAATGTATAACCTACTACCGCGATATCCACCGGCAGCACATTACCTGCCACATTGCCCATCATCGTACTCAACACCCAACAACCATGCGCTAAAATATTTAGTGCCAAGGCACGGTTTGCATCCCACTCACCAGTACTAAATTCACTTAAATTCACCGCAAAGGTTTCATCCACGATTCCCTGTGAAAAAAAGCCAAAGTACTTTTTCGACTGCCCCATTAAATAGGCTGTCAATGTCGAACTATATAAAGTATGCCGTAAATTTACAATGAATGTCGTTAACACTATCGAAGAAATAGACGCTCCGCCGCCAATCATGGAAAGCGCAATAAATTGCCCACTGCCAGCAAAAACAAGCACCGACATCATTCCCGTCTCCCATACACTTACCCCGACCTTTTGCGCCAGCACCCCACAAGCAAAACCAAGTGGAATATAGCCAATGCAAATCGGTAAAACTGCTTTTAAAACTTCTTTACTATATAAATTGCGTAAAATATTAACACCTTCTATTATTAAGCTAAATAAAGATTTTTCCTAACTTATTCAATGCACTATGTATACTGTCTGTTCATTATATCCGTTAGGTACAAATTTTTCAATATCTTCCTTAAATTAATTAGAATTTTTGCAGATTTCACATGAGAAATACACCTTGAATGTTAGTTTTTTCATCTAATAACATTCAAGGTGCACTTCAAGCAACTATTTTTTTATGTCCATCCTACTCACTCAGCAAAATTCCCATTTTTAAAAACAGCAACTTCTTTCCCCTCATGCGTCACACCAATGATCTCAAGGTCCTCTGTCCCAATCATAAAATCTTCATGAATTAGTGAATCATTTACGCCAGCTTTTTCTAATTCAGCTGGTGACATCGTATCGCCGTCTTTGATACAAACTGGATACGCTTTGCCAAACGCCAAATGGCAAGACGCATTTTCATCAAATAGTGTATTATAAAACAAGATATCTAAATTAGAAATTGGCGAATCATATGGTACAAGTGCAACCTCACCTAAATAGCTTGAGCTATCATCCGCTTCCAAAAGTTTTTGTAAAATCGCCTGCCCTTTTTCTGCGGAATATTCAACAACTTTACCATCTTTAAACGTAAGCTTAAAGTTCTCAATCAGGTTGCCATGATAATTGAGAGGTTTTGAACTCACAACGGTGCCGTTAACACCATTACGTTTTGGCATACTAAAAACTTCTTCAGTCGGCATATTGGCAATGAATTCTCTGCCTTCTGGTGTATATTCTGCGCCACTCAACCAAATATGACCTTCTGGCAATTCTACTGTTAAATCTGTACCAATGCTATTTTTATACTTTAAGTATTTAAAATTATATGCATTCATTTTATCTTTACTTTTCTTCAATGCCGCTTGATGTTTTGCCCAGGCTTCCACTGGGTCACCTTCACCAACGCGAACTGTTTGTAAGATAGCCTGCCAAAGCTTATCCACTGCAACTTCTACACTATCGTTCGGGAATATTTTTTGCGCCCAAGCCTTGGTCGGAATCGACACTACGCACCAAGTATTTTTATTGCTCATCATCCGTTCACGATATTCTTTTAAAGCATTGCCACTGACTTTTTGCGCGCGCGCAATACGATCAGGATTTACATCCTTTAAAATTTCTGGATCAGATGCTGCAATCGAAACAAACGCTGCATCTTGTCTTGCATAACCTAGATAAAATTCTTTACGCCACTCTGGAAATTCATCAAAAACTTCTTCTGCTGCTTTGTTAAAACGAATTTTATTTAATATTTCATCATTCCAATTCACAACGACATCTTTTGCCCCTGCATCATAAGCAGCCTCCGCCACCCGACGGGCAAAATCAGCGCATTCAATTGGTGAATTGATTACAAGAATTTGATTTTTTTGAATATTAACCCCTGTTTTCACAATTAACTTTGCGTACTTTTCCAATCTTTCGTTCACTACAAATTCCTCCTAGCATCAAACTTCTATATAATATAACACAAATACCAATAAATGATACTTTACCTGCATTTATTCTATACTCAGATATAAAGTTTTGCAACCACATGGAAAATTAAGTAGTTCGAACCTTTTTCAATTCTATACAAACAATTTCCTTACAAAAAAATATCCGCGCAAGAGTGCAACACGGTTTATTCGTTGCCTCATGAGCGGATATTTTACTCTAACTCCCATGTATTTTTAATATTATTTGTAACTTTACTACAATTATATTAAAATGATAAGAATATACTGTAATGAATCATCAAAATAAAGGACTGATCTATATATGACTGATATCTATAAATTAGCACAAAAACATCATGAATGGGCAGTAAGTTTACGCCGTTATTTCCATACCTATCCGGAAATCAGCGACAAAGAATACAACACCCAAAAACATATTATTGAAGAACTAAAAAAACTTGGTTTACAACCAGAAGTCAAAGCTACCACGGGCGTTATCGCTGAATTAAAAGGCGCACTGCCTGGCAAGACCATTGCGATTCGCGCTGATATTGATGCCTTGCCAATCGTCGATGAATGCAATACCGAGTATCAATCACAAAATCATGGTGCTTGCCACGCATGTGGCCACGATGGTCATATGGCGGTACTACTCGGTACGATAAAAATGCTTGTTGAAATGAAATCGGAGCTAACTGGTACCTATCGTTTTATCTTTCAACCCAACGAAGAAGAGTTTCCTAGCGGTGCTGCAGCAATGATTGCAGCTGGCGCCTTAAAAGATGTCGATGCGATTATCGGCGCGCATATTTGGCAGCCAGTTCCGTTTGGCACCATCGGCATTTCCTACGGTAATTTGATGGCAGCACCAGATAAATTCAAAATCACGATCAAAGGAAAAGGCGGGCATGGTTCCATGCCCCATCAAACCGTTGATCCGATCTTAATCGCCGCCCAAACCGTTATCGCCCTTAATACCATCGTTAGCCGCAATATTGATCCCCTTGGCCTAGCAGTTGTATCCGTTGGTGCAATTCACGCTGGCAATGTATTTAACATCATCCCAGAAACGGCAATGGTCGAAGGCACTGTTCGCACCTTCGACCAAAAAATCCGTGAACAGGCATTTGCCCGCATTGATGAAATCAGCAAAGGTATGTGTCTTGCAAACAATGCTACCTGTCAGCTCGAAACTTTAATGGGCCATCCTGCAATTGTGAACCACGAAAGTTATGCAAAGGTCATTGAAGCAACCGTTACAGAATGTGGTAGCAAAATCAAAGCAGAAATAATCCCACCAGTGATGTGTGGTGAAGACTTTTCCTATTACCTCCAAGAAGTGCCCGGCGCATTTTTCTTTATCGGCACAGGTACAGACACCATCACCTATCCACATCACCATCCGAAATTTGATATCAACGAAACCTGCATTCTCCACGGCATGGAACTCATGACCAGAAGTGCCATTAATTTAGCAAAGAGGTAGTCTATCTCAACACTTCATCTAATGCCCATAGAACAATACCTAGTTTCACAGTATCACTTCTCATATCACGATATATGTTGTCAACGTCTCGGTCGACTTTACGCCAATAAACATCATATTTACGAGCGATGGATTTATAGCTTTTACCGCTTAATTTCATACGTAAAACATCTTCCGTACTCAAACGACCACTTACATCAGCAATTTTTTTCGCTGTAATAAGATCACGTAATGTTAAATTATTTTCGCGTAGAAAATTCATGTGATACTCTTCAACATGAATACGATCCATAACAATACGATCACGACGATGTTCATATCTACTATCATGTTTTTTGTCATATCTACCGTGTTGTTCATGATTATTATGCTCCGCAAATCCTGTTGCTGGGACAGCCGCTACGCTAAAACAAGCCATCATACCCCATACGACTATTTTCTTTGTAATTTTTTTCATTCTAAAACCTACTTTCGATCTTATTAAGTACTTATTATGTAGTGCTAGCACGCTTTTATTATAACTGTCTGGTCAGTCAATAACTATCGGTAAATGTTACCATAGAGAAAAATAGCAGTAAGATCAAAGTTTCTTACTCTGATCTTACTGCTATTTTAGGTCCCCTTATGCAGGGTCCAGCCACCCGCTCCATCTAGTACTAACTTGCAATTATGATAATCGGCGATACTCTTGCGATGCCCAACACTTACAATGACAGTGTTGGGCATCTTTTTGATCACTAAGCTATACATTAACGTTTGATTGTCATCATCAAGTGCCGAAGTTGCTTCATCTAAAAATAACCACGCTGGTTGCTGAAGTAAGATGCGGACAAAGGCAATCCGTTGCTGCTCTCCTAACGAAAGAAATTTGCCCCAGTCCCCGACTTCTTCTAAGCGCGCGGCAAGATAACTAATACGACACAGCGTTAACGTTTCGACCAATTCTTTATCGCTTACAGTATAGTTTAAATAAGGATAAATCAGTGCTTTACGCAAGGTATCAATCGGCATATAAGGTTTTTGTGGCACAAACAAACTCTGCTCACTTTGCGGGGCTATGACATTTCCCTTCGCATAAATCCACAATCCCGCTAAAGTGCGAATCAAAGTACTTTTACCACACCCTGACGGTCCTGTAATGAGCAAACGATTCCCTGCTTGCAAAGTAAAATTTAAATTTTTGATCAGTACTTGCCCATCTGGTTTTTCTACTTCGACTTGCTGCAGTGCCAAACTACGATTTGAATTATTGCTGCCGCGACCTTGCAGTACGCTTTTTTCACCTTGTTTCTCCGCAAACTCCATACAAACAATAAAATTATTGAGTCGATTTACAACGGCACGCCATTGGGCAACGCGCGTAAAACTATCAATAATAAACGACATTCCCGATTGCACATGATTGAAGGCATCGATAATCTGAAACATATGACCAAGGGTAATCTTGCCACTAAAATACCGTGGTGATGCAACAAAAATTGCAAAAATCACTGCCGCATGCGCATACCCAGTTGTTAGCCATACCAACTTTTTACGAATCTGAATAATTTCTTTGAAGTTATAGACAAGATATTGAAAATGCTTTAGACAATTAAACCGCTCGGCACTTTCTCCACCGTATAGTGCAATACTTTCCGCATATTCACGTACCCGAACCAGACTATAACGAAAATCTGCTTCATATTTTTGTTGATCGTAATCTAATTTTATGAGTGGTGTCCCAATCCTTACTGTAAAATAAGTACCAACCATTGCATAGAAAAGTGCCGCCCAAACGAGATAGCCATAAATCGGAAACTCTATCGTTCCGATGGAAATCGTAATAACCTCTGAAATATTCCACAAAATCACGATAAAAGAACACACCGTTAGAACATCCTGCATACATTCTAAGGACAAGCGCAAAGTTAACGCCACAAATAAGTCTACATCCTCACTAATTCGTTGGTCTGGATTATCCGCATCATGACCACCATAAAGTTGCAGCCGATAATAAATTTTATTTTTCAGCCAATATGAGAGATATTTATCGGTCAGCCACTGCCGCCAATTGATATGGAGTAGCAGCCGAAAGTAAGTTTGACTACCTTTTACTGCAACTAAAATCACAGCAAGGAGCGCATAGAAACCAATTGCTTCAATAAAACCCGCTTGATTATGGGATTGAATAATATTATAAAACGTTGCCTGCCATAAATTAATTTGTACAGTAATGTATACCAATAACAAATTAAAACAGACAACCAAAAGTAACAAACTCCATGCCGTCCATTTTTGCTTGGAAAACAAGTAGTCTCTACCCAATCGCCACGCACTTCTTAAGACTACACCCCGTCGCAAAACGTATCACCTCTATACGTTATATTTCCACTTCTTGATCGTCATGACAAAAATTATTTTTAGCGACAAAAAGAGGATTTAACTGCGTTTATCCCTAATTTTAAATAGTAGATAGCAGAGTAAATACTTGTGCGTTAAGTGTCAGATGAACGGGGAGTTGTCACTGAACGAAAAACTACGTTGGTAGTTTGCGGTACAAGTATTGCATCCCGCTGTTACATAAGAGAGGACTCCTCGATATGTAGCAACGCAAAATTATACTATGGAGGTGTTCCTAATGAATTATGTTAATGTAAAAACCATTGTTTTTACAGCAATTTTTATTTCTTTAACTATTATTTTTACGCATGTTTTTGCCATTCAAACTCCTTTTATCCGCATTAGTTTTGGCTTTTTACCAGTGGCCTTGTTTTCAATGCTGTTTGGTCCAATAAAAGGTGCTTGTATGGCAGCACTTTCCGATTTCCTCGGTTGTTTGATTTTTTCTCCCGGATTATATTTTCCGGGATTTACCGTAAGTGCTTTTCTTTCTGGTTTGATTTACGGTTATTTTTTTTACAATAAAAAAATAACTTTAACTAAAATCATCTTTGCCAGCACCATTATATTTATATTAATTGATTTGTTTTTAAATACCTTATGGCTATGTACTTTATATCAAAAGGCCGCGCAAGCTTTTTTCATTAGTCGGCTCATCAAAGGTGCAATTATGCTGCCAATTCAATTTAGTATCATTTACACTGTTTGCAAAGCAGTTTTTCATCACAAAATTTCCAGTATTATGAATATAAAATAAATTCTTTATATTTTAACTGCCTAAATGTCTTTTAATTTCTTAATAAAATAAATACAAATGATATTAAAGGAGAAAAGATTATGGCAAATATCGGAAAGTCTTTTTATCACAAATCATCACTAAAAAATTTTTCTAAAGAGGATATTGCCAAGGGTACTGTCATCAAAATAAATCCTGCTTTAATCACTATTTTGGATACTATAGATACTCTTGAAAACACAGCCTATACCCAACAAAAAGTACTCAACATTGCGAAAGATTTGATTAGCAAAGGTAACCTTCACACTTTACATATTGATATCAACTTTGATGACTACAAACATTTTGGTATTCACCCACCCAGCGTTAATTCTCATATTTTCACACCGGAATTTTTAGAAAAACTATATGATCTAAGTACTCCCCACGATGTACTACTTAATGTACATTTGCTTACCAATCATATTGAAAAACATCTTTTAGAGATAAAACACATAAACCTGGGTGCTATTTGCTTTCAATTAGAAGTTATTAAAATCCAAAATGAATTAGCAAAAATTATTGACCTAATCTTATCTATTGATGCTTGTGTCAGCCCTGTCATAGAAACTGTTGGCAGCGAAAATTTTACTCCATCAAACAAAGAAACTATTTTACAATTTCTTTCTCCTTTTTTTGATAAAATAGGCATGTTAACTTTTCAATTAGCAACAACAGGCATGCGGTCCGATCATATTACGAACCCACACTTCGATAAAAATTCTATAGAATACATCAATTTTATTGGTAGGCAATTCCCTGGAACAATCCAAATTCAAGGTGGTATTACAACCAAAACAATTGGCATAGCAGTAAACTTAGGTAGTGAATTTTTCGTATGTGGTACTGAAATTTTTAATAATGCTGAAGGCTATTCACCACAAGAAGTGGTTCATCAATTATTGGCAAATGCTCACCAAGCTTTATTAAAATAAATACTAACAGCTGTTTAGACTGTAGGCAAAATAAAAATATTGATGTCGGTGAACAGAAAACAACAAAATCCATTCCACTTGTAAACTAGTACGAAGATAGGTTGCCGGTTGGTGAGAAGTGCTTAT
Organism: Anaerosinus sp.; assembly: GCA_029240055.1. Taxonomy (GTDB): domain Bacteria; phylum Bacillota; class Negativicutes; order JARBTT01; family JARBTT01; genus JARBTT01. The sequence continues at coordinate 38,597 of JARBTT010000001.1, read as the reverse complement.
CATCAACCCGCGGCCTGTCTGTCCATAGTTTGTCTACAAGCAAAACAGCTGTTAGCAAAATGCTAACAGCTGTTTTTTGGGGTTTATATCTATGTGATTTTATGGAAAAACAATATTATTTTAGTAAGTCGCTACCAGCGATACCTGGATGTGTCATTTCTTCTGGAGAAAGAATATGATCCATTGCTTCTTTTGTTAATAAGCCTTTTTCAAGAATGATTTCACGAATTGGTCTACCAGTAGCATATGCTTCTTTAGCAAGCATGGAGGAATTTTCGTAGCCGATATGTGGTAAAAGTGCAGTTACAACACCAACACTACGGTCTAACCAATATGCGCATTGTTCTTTATTAGCTTGTAAATTGATCATTAAGTTATCAACGAAATTATTTACTACATTTGTTAAATAACGCATGGAGTTAAATAAGTTAAAAGCAATAACAGGTTCCATTACGTTTAATTCAAATTGTCCATTTTCTACACCTAAGCTAATCGTTACATCATTACCGATTACTTGGTAACAAGTTTGGTTAAGTACTTCTGCCATAACAGGATTTACTTTACCTGGCATGATGGATGAACCTGGTTGACGAGCTGGCAATTTTAATTCGTTAAGACCACAACGAGGTCCGGAAGCCATTAAGCGGAAATCATTTGCCATTTTTATTAATACCAAAGCGGTTACTTTTAAGCCAGAGGAAACATCCGCAAAAGCATCTGTATTATTCGTAGCATCAATTAAGTTAGTTGCTGTTTCGAAGTGTTCACCAGTGATTTTGGATAATTGTTTTGCAACTTCTTTAATATATTCAGGTTCTGCATTTAAGCCAGTACCAACAGCAGTTGCTCCCATGTTGATTGTATGAACGCCATCTACAGCAAATTCAATACGTTTAATACCACGACGAATGGATGAGGCATAAGAAGCCATTTCTTGTCCTAAAGTAATAGGCACTGCATCTTGTAAATGTGTACGACCCATTTTTAAGATATCTTTATATTCTAAAGCTTTTTTATCTAATTCATCTACTAAACGATTCAACGCTGCGATTAATGGTTTGCTTTTATGAATGACACATACTTTAATTCCTGTAGGGAAAGAGTCATTTGTAGATTGCGCCATGTTAGCATGGTTGTTTGGAGAAATGATATCATAACTACCTTTTGCTTCGCCGATAAGTTCAAGAGCTCTATTAACTAGAACTTCATTTGTATTCATATTAACGGAAGTACCTGCACCACCTTGGATTGGGTCAACTGGGAATTGATCATGCAATTTACCAGCGATCACTTCATCAGCGGCTTTAACAAGTGCTTTACCGATTTTTTCTTCTAAACGACCAGTTTTCATATTTGCAAGTGCTGCAGCTTTTTTAACAGTTGCCATTGCAATGATGAAATCTTTATCTAATTTTTCACCTGTAATACTAAAGTTTTCCATTGCTCTTATTGTTTGTACCCCATAATATGCTGCGTCTGGTACTTCTAATTCACCTAAAAAATCATGTTCTAATCTCATTATTATTTCCCCCTAAAATGTTTCTTATTATATTCGTTTTTGAATATTATGAATTTTATTGGCTATTTATATTGTTTATGTTTTCATTACCTTATGAATGTATTGTATCATGTATACAAAATACATTCAAGTGGGATTTTAAAAATTTTTCCTGCAATCATTATCTTTTTCTATTACATTTTCTAATAAAAGGCTTCACTATGGATAAAACAACTATCAATTAAGACCAAATAAAGGTATAATGTTTAGCATAATTTAAAAATGAACATTATATTTTTATCAAAACATTGGAGGCTCATATGTGGTCAAAACATCAAACATCTATCTTAGTAAGTCTTAGCTTTACGATACTATTTTCTATGTTCTGGTTTGTACAACCATTAGCAATCGTCATTTTTTGTTCTTTATTGTTGACGATATTACTAAATTCAATTGTCGATAAACTTTTAACAAAAAAAGTTCCCCGCATCATTGCAGCAATCGTTACACTATTTACTTTCCTTGCCTTGGTCATTTGGCTACTGGTTACAATCTCAAAAACTTTCATTCCGACATTTTCAAACTTTATTGCTGATATTCCTAGTATCGCTGAGAGTTTAAAAAACATTCCTTTACTCAATCTTCCGACGACTTTAACAACGCAATTAGAAGATGCTTTCAAAGGATTTGCTAGTCTTAGTGTTACCACGCTTCGTTCTTCACTCGAAATTTTGATTAATATTTTTAGTAAGGCAATGGACATGATCATGGTTATTTTCATTACTTTCTATCTTCTAAAAGACGGTAAAGAAATCAAAGAGTACTTAGCTAATTTATTTCCCCAAAAAGATAAGGCTAGAATACATAAACTATTTGATACTATTATTGGAGCTTTGATTAACTATGTCCGAGGTCAACTAGCAATTTGTGTCATCACTGGATTTTTGGTTTTTACCTATTTTACAGTTTGCGATCTTCCCTATGCTTCAGTTTTTGCAGTCTTATCAGCGATTGGTGAGTTGATTCCTGTTGTCGGGCCAACCGTTGCTTCCCTTTCAGGATCTTTATTTGCAGTAACCCAATTAACTTCACTCGGCCTGCAAACACTCTGCTTTTACATCATTTTAACGCAAGTCAATCATAATATTGTTTACCCATATTTGATCGGCAAGTCATTAAACCTCCATCCAATTGCCATCATGCTTGGCATATTATTTGGTGGACAAATACTAGGAGCTCTTGGGATGTTCCTCGCTGTGCCCCGTATGGTAATTATTAAAATAGTATTAGAAGATCTCTTTCATAATCACTCTACAACTATATAAAACGAAGCTAAACTATACTAAACTATAAAACAAAATGAAAGAAAAGAAGAAGGCTATGAAATCATGAGATCACTCATAATTTCATAGCCTTCTTTGGCTTTATTTATATAAATACTATTTATTTCTAATGCTAATATAGCTAACCTGTTCTTTGTATACAAGTATACCATCGTCATTTTTAAATTACAAGATGCTTTTTATACTTTTTTTGTAATTCTCCATGCTGTTTAACCTTAAATATATAAGTTAATTCAATAAATACTTATATAGCATCAGTTTGGATAAGACTAAACAAAAGCAGATGCTTTACACAAGAAAAATTTGTTCATTAAAGGCAATATAGACAAATCTTAAACATGACATAGCTTTGAAGGCTTTTTGTTTGACCGCAGGGAGTTTAGCCTTCATTGCGATCTTCGAATCAGTACGCACTTGGGATTTGTCTTTTGCCGACTTGTTATTTTTTTGGTGTAAATCATCTGCGCTTTACGCATAAAACTATTTTAATTAATTTGTCTTTCGTGTTCAGCTTTTCTTACTTCTTTCAGCTTATTCTCTTCATCCACCATGACTACAGTTGGCCTATAATGCTCAGCCTCTTTTTCCTCCATCATCGCATACGCCATGATAATCACAACATCTCCTGGTTGTACAAGGCGAGCCGCTGCACCATTTAAACAAATGACTCCCGAGCTTGGCGCACCTTTGATTACATAAGTTTCTAGCCGTTCACCATTATTGTTATTTACAACTTGCACACGTTCATTCGGTAAAATATTTGCTGCCTTTAGTAGCGCTTCATCAATGGTGATACTGCCCATATACTTTAAATTTGCTTCAGTTACTGTTGCACAATGAATTTTTGCTTTTAATAAATTTAATAACATTCCCTACTCTCCAATCATTGCATTATCGATTAATCTCGTCTTACCAAACCGCACGGCAAGTGCGATAATCGCTTGCCCTTTTACCGTTTCGATTTCTTCTAAATCTGGAAAGCTATAAACCTCCACATAGTCGATATCAGCTAATGGTTCGGCTTGAATCTGTTTCGTAAGCAAGCTTTTTAAAACCGCCACATTCTTTTCGCCATTTGTATAGGCTTCTTTCGCCGCTTTTAAACTAGCAGATAAAACTAAAGCCGCTTTTTTTTCAGCAACCGATAAATACTTGTTGCGAGAACTCAAGGCAAGTCCGTTCTCAGCGCGGACAATTGGTACCATTTCGACTGCCACATCGATATTCAAATCGCGGACAAAACGCTTGATTATAACAACCTGTTGTGCATCTTTTTGTCCAAAGAAAGCATGATCCGCTTCAGTAATATTAAATAATTTTGTAACTACAGTCGCTACCCCACGAAAATGTCCGGGCCTGCGTGCACCACAAAGTTTGCTGGTAATGTCACCATCAACGGTAACATACGCAGTATAATGGCTTGGATACAGTTCAGCCGCTTCGGGATGAAATACGGCATCCACCCCAACCGATTCCAATTTTGCGCAGTCACTTTCAAATTCACGCGGATAAGCAGCAAAATCTTCATTCGGTCCAAACTGTGTTGGATTTACAAAGACGCTAGCTATAACGATATCACATTTTTCTTTGGCCGCTTTCATCAACGTTAAATGCCCCTTGTGTAATGCTCCCATCGTTGGTACAAGTCCAATTGTTTTACCTGTTTTTTTCACCGCTCTAACAAAATTTTTCATTTCGGCAACGGTTTTGATTACTTTCATCTGCATACTCTACACCTCAACCCATGATTTATTTTTATTCCGCACTATAGAATAGAGTGTGTTAAAAACACACACAACCTTAAAATTCAAGAGATTGTTACAAGATGCCTAAATTCTCTAATATAATTTATCTAATACCTCCTCGGCAATCGAGAAGGTATGCTCCTTCGCAGGAAACGTTCTTGCCGTTACTTCCTGCTTATATTCCATGATTGCTGTGAGCATCTGTGCTTGTAAATTTGCAAATTTCTTAACAAATTTCGGCGTAAAATCTGAGTACATACCAAACATATCATTCACAACCAAAACTTGACCATCACAACCGCTACCAGCACCGATCCCAATCGTTGGTACTGCAATCGTTTGCGTTATTTTTGCTGCCAATTTTTCTGGTACACATTCTAACACCACTGCAAAAACACCTGATTCCACTAATAATTTTGCGTCATCAATCAGTTTTTTTGCGGTTTCTTCATCTTTACCTTGTACTTTAAAACCACCCAATTGATGAATGGACTGCGGTGTAAGACCTAAATGCCCGACTACTGGAATTCCCGCTCGCACAATCGCTTTTACAGCCTCAACTATTTCAACCCCACCTTCAACTTTGACTGCTTGTGCCCCGGTTTCTTTTAGCAAACGTCCGGCATTTTGTACTGCTTCTGTTACTGAGACTTGGTAAGACATAAATGGCATGTCAACAACAACCATCGTATTTTTTGTACCTCGGCAGACCGCCTTGCCATGATGAATCATATCCTCCATGGTAACTGGCAATGTAGAATCATACCCTAAAACAACATTGCCTAAAGAATCGCCCACCAAAATCATATCAATCTGTGCGCTATCGAGCATTTTTGCCATCGCATAATCATAAGCGGTAAGCATGGTAATGGGTATTCCTTTCACTTTTCTATCCTTGATTACGGATACTGTCACACGTGTATTACTCATTGTTTCTCCTCCAATCGCCCCATAAAAATATAAAAAGCCTTTCGGCAGACTTCACCGAAAGGCATAACAATACTACTTTTACCTTCCGTCTTAGTCTTTAAGATCTAAGCGGATAAATGAATTTTATTCAATTCCATTTCATCCAATGCTGTTAAGTTTTCATCGTGCAACTCTCTTCCGAGATGTTACCGAATTACTTAACAACAGGATATTACCACACTTTTTTCCGAAATACAAGAGTAAAATTAGCTGGCCATTACTTATAGTATTCAGAAATCGTTCGTATAACAGCAGTTCACCTACCACGATGATAGCTAACAAATTTTTCTTATTCATACCATTGAATGCTGCTTTAAGTTCGCTTCTGCTTGTAGATATAACGATAAAATACAAGTAAACTAATACCAAATAGCAATAACCCAGTAAAGATAAACACATACTGTATTCCCATCGACGCTGCTATCGCACCACCTAATAGCGGGCCAATCATCGCACCGATCTGATATGCTGTCGTCGCAAAACCAAATACCCGCCCGCGGAAACTAGCCTCGGTACAATTGACGATAGTTGCACTAATCGAAGGATTTACCCCAACGATAAAACTTCCCACCAAAAACTGTAATGCACCAAACCCAATAACCGTCTCAGGAAAGAATTGCAAGAAATTAAAAATACCTGCCCCGCCAAAGGCAAATACCATCGCTTTAAAGTAACCACTTCGTTGTCCATATCGACCCCAAAACGGTGTAGAAATAGCCCCAGCGATACCACCTAAACTAAAGATAATCCCCGCAGTAAGGACAACCCCTTCCATATCACCTTGCAACTGGGCAATATATAGGGTCATAACTGGTTGTAAAATCATCATTGCCAATTGGATGAGTAAGGTTAATCCCATCATCTCTAGTAACAATGAGTTTTTAGCAGCATGCTTGATATCTTCCATCATACTGCTGCCAGCATGACGATCTTCCACTCGTGCTGGTTCTTTTACAAAGAAAACCACGACAACTGTAACCAATAATAAACATATGCCTGCCACAAAAAATGAAGCACGCATGCCAAAAACATGTGCCAAAGAACCCCCGAGCAACGGACCTAACACCCCACCGATAATCTGTCCGGTCTGGATAATCCCAAGAGAAAAGCCCAATTGTTCTTTAGGTGCGCTCGAAGATACAATGGCTAAAGCAGCAGGTAAAAACCCATTGGCAAACCCTTGTAATATCCTTACTCCAAGCAATTCGACTGGACTTGTTACAATACCACCTAAAAAATACACAATTGCCAAGCCTAAGCCGGCACGGATTGCCATCAAGCGTTTACCATTTTTATCAGCAAACTTCCCCCAAATAGGCGCCATAATCGCTCCAACAAAAAAGCTAATCGAAAAAACCGCCCCTGACCACATTGCAACATCTTGTTCAGTAACACCAAGTTCTAATAAATATACTGGTAAAAATGGAATGATCATAGTATAACTTGCCGAAGTCAGTACTACACTAACACACAATACCCATAAGTTGATACGCCAATTCACAAAAAATACGCCTCCTGAAATAGTTCAACTATTACTTCTTCTTATAAACGATTATATTTATTTTGACGTTTAAATTTTGCTTTTAAATCAGCTAATCCACCAACTTGTGTAATCAGCATACCAAACATCATCAATAAGCAACCTAAAACTTCTTTTAAACCCATATATTCATTTAAAAATAAATATCCCGCTAACGCTCCAAACACCGATTCCATACTCATAATAATCGCCGCATGCGAAGGTTCGGCATATTTCTGTCCAACGATTTGTAACGTAAATGCAACCCCTACAGATAGAAAACCACCGTATAAAATTGGCACTGCCGCACTAACAATGCTAGCCCAATCAATCGTTTCAATGGCGATCGCAACACTACTACTCAGCAATGCGCAAACAAAAAATTGATAAAATGCTAATTTTATCGAATCTACACTATTCGCATAATGATCAATAAATAAAATATGTATGGTCCAAATAAAAGCACAGATTAAAACGATGAAATCACCGTACTCCATTTGGAAACCATTTTTTACACAAAGAAAATATAAACCGCTAATAGATAAAGCTGCTCCGACCCACGTATTTCCTGAAATATGCTGTTTTAAAAATACGGCAGCAAATGGCACTAAAATGATATATAAACAGGTAATAAACGCGGCTTTCCCTGCGGTCGTATAAATTAACCCAACCTGTTGGAACGAAACCGCCAAGAACATAATAACGCCCGCGATTGAGCCCACTTTTAGCACACTCACCGACTTTTGTTCCGCTTGATAAGGTTTTTTATCATTTCTAAAATAATACAGCACTGGCACCAGCGACAAGCAGCCCAGCATAAACCTTATTCCTGTATAAGCAAACGGTCCGATATATTCCATGCCAGCCCGTTGTGCTACAAAGGCGGCACCCCAAATCATTGCTACAAATAGCAAGATTACATTTCCTCTCAAGCGCAAAATAAACCTTCTTTCTCACTATATACCTACAAACATGATGTATATAAAAATTCATATCTTTTTTATAATACCATTTTTATCCGAACAAATACAATGAAAACAACCAATTATTCTTTAAAAATACGGTTCTTTTTTATTGATAATAAGACTACTTTATAAACATACTATATACATTCACGTACCCCACTTACAATCTTATTATTTTTTTATTTACGATCACATAGTAGAACACATCGAAAATACGTTAAATTACATTCTTATCAATAAAACATAAAAACATATTGGAGGATTCTGTATGATTAATAAAAAACGTTTACTAGATGAATTTCTAAACTTATTGAAAATCACTTGCTCCACGCGTAACGAGCGTGAGGTAGCAGATTTACTTAAATCTAAATTAACTGATCTGGGTTTAACGGTAACCGAAGATGATACTGGTAGAAAAATCGATGGTAATACTGGCAATATTATAGGTTATTTAAAAGGTACTAAAGAAAATGCACCAAATTTATTTTTTAGTGCTCATATGGATTGTGTGGAACCTTGTGAAAACGTAAAACCGCAGATCAAAGACGGTGTCATCACTTCAGATGGAACTACGATTCTCGGCTCTGATGATAAAGCTGGAATCGCACCAATTTTAGAAGCACTGCACATTTTAAAAGAAGAAAATATCGAACATGGGGATATTCAAATCATCTTTACAGTTGCCGAAGAGGACGGATTGCTCGGTTCAAAAAACATTGATCCCAAAATCATTCAGGCTGATTTCGGTTATTGCTTAGATTCTAGTGGCCGTCCTGGTAAAATCATTATACAAGCGCCTGGTCAAGATGATATTCACGTGAAAGTTCATGGAAAATCGGCCCATGCAGGAATAGCACCAGAGGACGGGATCAATTCAATTGTTGTTGCAGCCAAAGCAATTGCCAATATGAAGCAAGGTCGCTTAGACCACGAAACAACTGCAAATGTTGGTATTATTCAGGGCGGGAATGCAACAAATATCGTTCCCCCTTTGGTAGAAATAACTTGTGAAGCACGTAGCTGTGATGAAAAAAAATTAACAGCACAAACAAATTACATGGTAAATCTTTTTGAAACGGTTACTGAAGAAAATGGTGCTACGTCAGAAATCAAAGTAGAGCACTGCTATCGGCCTTATAGCTTAAAACAAGATACGCTCGTTATTAAAACAGCGATTGCAGCGATGAAAAATGTAGGTTTAAAACCAAACTTAACGCCAACTGGAGGTGGTAGCGATGGAAATTTCTATAATGCTTATCATATTCCTTGCGCTGTACTTGGTGTCGGTATGACCAAAGTACATACAAAGGAAGAATCCATCTTCGAAGAAGACCTCTATCAGACGGCACAAATCATCCTTGAACTTATAAACTGCAGTATGACTGCAAAATAGAATTTCTCTACAAAGAATTTGCTTTGTAAAAATAAAAATAGAGTTGCTATAAAATAATCTGTAGCAACTCTATTTTTATCCCATCAACCGATACCCTACTCCTGATTCCGTAATGATATATTGTGGCTGGGTCGGATTTTTTTCTAATTTTCTTCTAATCTGACCGATATATACGCGAATATAATGCGTATCTTCATTGTATTGATTGCCCCATACCGCTTTTAATAACTGTTTATGCGTTAACACCCTGCCTGCATTTTGCGCCATCACTTTAACAATATCATATTCTGTTGGTGTTAGTTTAATGTCTTTATCTTCAACTGTAACTTTTCTTTTTACAATATCGACTGTCAATTTGCCACATTGAATAACGGCATCTTCTTCTTTTGCCACCGTCCTTCTCAAGCATACGCGCATTCTCGCTAATAACTCACCTGTACTGAATGGTTTTGTCACATAATCATCTGCCCCCAGATCCAGTGCATCAATCTTTTCTTGTTCTTGATCTCGAGCGGTTAATACAATAATTGGCGCATTCGACCATTCGCGAATTTCTTTTACCACTAGCTTACCATCCATATCTGGCAAACCTAAATCAACGATCAATAAATCAGGTTTAAACATCGTTGCCCTGACAATTCCTTCGCCGCCTGTTCCAACCTCTTCAACTTCATAACCATGAGCATTCAATGCAACCCGAAGCAATCTACGGATTTGGGCTTCATCATCAACAACTAAGACTCTCATTCCATTCACCATATTTTTCACCTACTAAAACTTTTATTCATATCGTTTTATTGGCAATGTAAAACAAATTACTGCTCCACCAGCACTCCGATTCATCGCATAGATTTTCCCCTTATGTGCCTCAATAATTCCTCTGCATATTGATAAGCCCAGTCCTGTTCCGGTAACTTTTTGGGGTTGCTCTACACGATAGAATTTATTGAAAATTTTTTCTAAATCTTCGGTAGGTATTCCACTACCATGATCCATAATCGATATTTCTATTTCATCATTCAGTTTCTTTGCACGAATCGTAATTTCTGCCTGATGATCCGAGTACTTTATTGCATTATCAATCAGATTAACAAAAACTTGCTCAATTAAAACGCAGTCAGCCTTAATCAAAGGTAAATCTTCTTCAATATGTATCTTAAGCTGACTATTCTTAATAAGATCCCCCATCCGCCTCAATGTCGCACCAATGATATCTTCAATATCACACCAGTCCGACTTAATCTCCATCATACCACTTTCTAGGCGGGCTGTATCTAACAAATTGCCAATCAATCGTTCCATGCGAAGTGAGCTATCTTTTATATTATTGAGCAGTTCAGTCCTATCTTGTTTATTATATAAATGCTCTGCTTCTAATAAGGTAGAGACAGAACCCATAATCGCCGATAAAGGCGTTTTTAATTCATGAGAAATAGAATTAAATAATGCCGTCCGCAATTTATCGGCTTCAATTAGCATATCGTTATGCCGTGCTTGCTCTGCCAAACTCACTCTTTCCATTGCCACAGCTGCAAGCCTGACCCAAGCATCAATCAATCTTCTTTCACTCGGTGTTAATTTTTGCTGTGCTAAGTATACGCCAAATACACCAAACACCTGGTCTTGACTATAAATTGGTACATATAAATAATTCCCGCCCGGTAGCGTATCCGTAGATCGGCCTGCAGGCTGTTTATTTTTATAAACCCATGCAACCACTGCTGCCTCAGCATCACTGAGTGTCGTTACCACCGTTTTGTCATTTGATTTATTTAATTCTGGGTCAAAGTTAGTTTCATTTTCTATTTTTCCCTCTTCATTGGTAAGCAAAACAATAATCTTTCGTTCAATTGTTTCACCGGCTTGTCTAGCTAAACTTCGCGCTATTGCTTCTGTATCGACGACAGCAGCAATATCACGACTAAACTCATAAACTGCTCTAGTACTTTTTTCTTGTTGCCTAGCTTGTTTGGTTTCCTTTTTTAAATCATTTGTCCGCCCGCCAATTAAAGCTGATAGCAGTAAAAAAATAACAAAACTCCATGCATACCGTATGTCCCCAATAGAAAAAGTCATGATTGGTTCGATGAAATAAAAATCTAATGCCAAAATACCAGTGATTGCACTAAGATAAGATGGCCACTTGCCCCACCAAATTGCACTAAGCAATACAGGGAGAATATATAAAAATGCAATATTAATCACTTCTAATTGTGTTTTGAACAACCAACCAACTATAGTAATAGTTGCAACCATAAGTAAACTTAGCCCAAAATCACTTGGACTATCCGTAGATTGGCTACTTTTAGTTTTTACTATAGGTTCAGATTCTTTTTCCTTTGTCCCGCGAATTACATATACATTGATATTACCACTGCGCCTGATGACATTATCCACTACAGAACCACGGAAAAAATCCGAAAATTTACTATGATTCGGTTTCCCTACAACAATCGCAGTAATATTTTGTTTACTCGCAATATCTATCATTTCATCCACTAGATTTTGCCCAACAATCGTTAATGTTTTCGCACCCAGCTCTTCTGCCAAACGCAGGTTTTTTGCAATGCGATCGCGCTCTTTTTCTCCAATAGGAAAATGCATTTTTTCCGCTTCAATATGTACAGCCAAAAGTTCCGAACGCAAGCCTGTTGCCAGCCTGCTCGCCGCTCGAATTAACTGCGCTGAAAAAGGACTGCCACTTACACATACCATAACTCTTCCAGAGGCAGGCCATGGACCTTCTATATAATGTTCACGCATATATTCTTCTAAGTCTTTATCAACACGTTGTGCCGTAAATCTAAGAGAAAGTTCCCTAAGCGCACTAATATTTCCCTGTCTAAAAAATTTTTTTGCTGCTCTTTCTGCTTGCGCTGGTATATAAATCTTGCCATCGCGCAAACGCTGCATTAAATTTTCCGGGGCAATATCAATCAATTGTACCGTGTCAGCTTCTTCAATCACATAATCAGGCACTGTTTCTCTTACAATAACACCTGTAATTTGCGCAACAATATCATTTAGACTTTCAATATGTTGTACATTTAACGTCGTATATACATGTATCCCTGCTTCTAACAGTTCTTCTACATCTTGATATCGCCTCACATGGCGAGAACCTGACACATTCGTATGCGCGAGCTCATCCACTAAAACAATTTCTGGCTTTAACTTTAAGATTGCATCAATGTCCATCTCTGCGAGTTCTTTATCACGATAATGAAGGATTGCAGGGGCTACTCTTGGCAACCCCTCAACCATTTTTTCCGTTTCGACCCGTCCATGTGTTTCAACCCAACCAATAACAATATTTTTTCCTTCGCTGATTTGCTCATGGGCAGTTTTAAGCATCGTAAAAGTTTTGCCAACACCAGCAATTGCCCCTAAAAATACCGTTAGTTTACCACGGTTTTCTTTTTGAATTTTTTTTAATAATGCTTCTGGACTTGGGCGATTCGTCATTTGTTTTTCAGTTAACATAGACACACCCCTAACTTTTATTTTGTTACTTCATCTAAAGCTAAGTTTAAGCTTAGTACATTGACTCTTTTTTCACCTAAGAATCCGATTTGTGGATTTTCGGTATTCTTTTCAATTAATGCGAGTGTTTGCGCTTCGGTAAGATTTCTTGCTTTTGCTACTCTTTGTGCTTGTATTTGCGCAGCAGCAACAGTTATATGAGGATCAAGCCCACTGCCAGAAGCCGTAACCAAATCACTAGGAACGATTGCATTTTCGGCTAAGCCATTTTCAAGTCGTATTTGTTCGCTCCGCTCAGCAATGCTGGACAATAGCTTTTTACTCGTTGGTCCTAAATTTGATCCGGCGGAGCTTGCCGCATCATAGCCATCATCACCAGCAGCCGATGGCCGACCATGAAAATAACCTTCACTAGAAAAATTTTGTCCAATTAATTTTGACCCCACTAAACTTCCTTGCTTATAAATAAGCGAGCCATTTGCTTGTTCAGGAAATATAACTTGCGCAACCCCCGTCATCCCCAAAGGATAGATCACGCCTAATACCACAGTCATTAGTATTAACATCCTAATCGCACTATTAACTTCTTTCAACATTTATCTTCAACCTCCTTTTCATCAGCCAACAATATTTAACGCCACTAAAATCATATCAATGATTTTAATGCCAATAAACGGTACAACTAATCCACCCAAGCCATAAATAAATAAATTTTGTCTTAGAATCGTTGCCGCACCAACAGGTTTATATTTAACACCTTTCAATGCCAAAGGGATTAAACCAATAATAATCAAAGCATTAAAAATCACTGCACTTAAAATCGCACTATCTGGTGTAGCCAATTGCATAATATTAAATACGCCAAGTGCTGGATAGGTACTTACAAACATCGCTGGGATAATCGCAAAATATTTTGCTACATCATTTGCAATACTAAACGTCGTCAATGAACCACGTGTCATTAACAGTTGTTTTCCTATTTCCACAATCTCAATTAATTTCGTTGGATTCGAATCTAAGTCAACCATATTCCCAGCTTCTTTAGCGGCTTGTGTCCCACTATTCATCGCCACCCCAACATCCGCTTGTGCTAATGCTGGTGCATCATTGGTACCATCGCCTGTCATCGCTACTAACATACCCCGCTCTTGATAGTCACGAATCATTTTTAGTTTCGCTTCTGGCGTTGCTTCCGCAAGAAAATCATCTACCCCTGCTTCAGCCGCAATAGCAGCCGCTGTAAGTGGGTTATCACCAGTAATCATCACTGTTTTTATGCCCATTTGTCTTAATTCACGAAAACGTTCTTTAATCCCGCCTTTAACAATATCTTTTAAATGAATCGTACCAAGTACTTTTTCTCCCTTAGCTACCACAAGCGGAGTTCCACCACTTTTAGCAATACGTTCACTGGCTTGACGTACATCGGCTGGTAAAGATCCACCTTTTTCTTTCGTATATTTTTCAATGGCATCCACTGAACCTTTACGGATTTGTAAATTTTCCATATTTACACCGCTCATGCGCGTTTGTGCAGTAAAAGGTACAAATTCAGCATGTAGTGCATTTAAATCACGTTCTCTTAATCCATAACGTTCTTTCGCTAATACAACAACACTCCGTCCTTCTGGTGTCTCATCCGCAAGTGAAGATAATTGGGCTATATCTGCCATTTCTTCTTCACTCACACCAACTGCCGGAATAAATTCAGTAGCCATTCTATTCCCTAATGTAATCGTACCAGTCTTATCTAATAAAAGTACATTGACATCACCAGCAGCTTCCACTGCCCTGCCAGACATCGCTAGTACATTACGTTTCAGTAGTCGATCCATACCGGCGATACCAATTGAACTTAACAAGCCACCAATCGTTGTGGGAATTAAACAAACAAGCAGTGCCATTAACATGGTAACCGGAATGGTTGTTCCCGAATAAATCGCAAACGGTTCAATCGTCACAACTGCCACTAAAAATATAATTGATAAGCTAACCAGTAAAATGGTCAATGCAATTTCATTTGGGGTTTTTTGTCGTTTTGCCCCTTCGACTAAACTAATCATACGATCAAGAAAAGTTTCACCAGGGTTTGCCGTAACCTTGACTTTAATCCAGTCTGATAATACTCTCGTACCACCAGTTACAGAGGATTTGTCTCCACCTGATTCACGAATGACCGGTGCTGATTCTCCTGTCACTGCACTTTCATCAACGGTTGCCATTCCTTCAATAATTTCACCATCACTCGGAATTAAGCTTCCGGCTTCAACCAATAATACATCGCCTTTTCTTAGCGTATCACCATCTACCAATTGCCAAGCTTCATTCACTAGTTTTTTTGCTTGGGTATGACTGCGTGTTGTTCTAAGGGATTGTGCCTGTGCTTTGCCACGCCCCTCAGCGATTGCTTCGGCAAAATTAGCAAACAAAACCGTAAACCATAACCATACACTGATTTGACTCACAAGAAAAATCGACTGCGTGCTACTGATAGCTTCACGAATTGCTATATACGTCGTGAGTATTGCTCCGATATAAACAATGAACATAACAGGACTTTTTATTTGAACGGCGGGATGGAGTTTTTTAAACGAATCGCCAATTGCCGCGGTTATTATTTTTGTATCAAGACTATTTTTTTGCGCATTCATATGCTGTACGCTCCTTTAAAATGTAATTCCTTGTAACATTAATACATGTTCTACAATTGGGCCTAACGATAATGCTGGTAAAAATGTCAATGCACCAACAATCAATATTATTCCCACTAACAATACCATAAACGTTATACTCGTTGTTTCAAATGTACCTAAGCTGATCGGTGCTGTTTTCTTTTCGGCCATACTGCCCGCTACTGCCAACATCGGAATAATCACTCCAAACCGTCCAAGTAACATCGCAATACCCAGCATCAGATCATAAAATACTGTATTTGCCGTTAACCCTGCAAACGCACTACCATTATTCGCAGCTGCCGAAGTAAAGCCATACAAAATTTCGCTAAGACCATGTGGACCGTCATTATTTAACCCAGCTAGACCAGCGTCAACTACTGAAGCGATTGCACTAAATAATAAAATCGTTACTGAGGGAATAAGCAAGGCAATCATTACCCATTTCATTTCTCTTGCTTCAATCTTTTTCCCCAGATATTCTGGTGTTCTACCCACCATCAAGCCAACAATAAATACTGTTATCATGACGTATACCATCATGCCATAAAAACCAGCACCAGCACCACCAAAAACAATTTCACCGAGCATCATTTGTAGCAATGGTACAAAACCACCAAGTGGCGTTAAACTATCATGCATATTATTTACTGCACCACAAGAAGCAGCTGTAGTAACCGTCGTAAATAAAGAAGAAGCTCCTAAACCAAAGCGAACCTCTTTTCCTTCCATCGAAGTCGGTTCGCCTATATTCATTTGGGCAATCATTGGATTACCATTTAGCTCACTATAATAATTGATACCAAGCATCATCACAAATAAAATAATCATTGCCCCTGCAATCGCAAAACCTTGCTTTTTATTTTCTGTCATGATGCCAAACATAAAGACTAAACCCAATGGAACCACAAAGATTGCTAACATTTGTACAAAATTAGTCAAAGGGGTCGGATTTTCAAATGGATGGGCGGAATTCGCATTAAAGAATCCACCGCCATTTGTCCCTAACATTTTGATTGCTTCTTGGGAAGCTACTGGCCCCATTGCGATTGTTTGCTCTGTGCCTTGAGCTGTTTGTACCGTTTGATACGCATCTAAATTTTGAACGACGCCTTGCTGTACGAATACAATGGTAAGTAAAATAGAAATTGGCAATAATATCCGGACTGTACAGCGCACTAAATCATGCCAAAAATTCCCAATAAGGTTTGTTGTTTTTCGTGTTAGCCCTCTAATAAACGCAACTGCCACAGCACAGCCTGTTGCTGCCGATAAAAAATTCTGGACAGTCAGCCCAATCATTTGGGTAAAATAACTTAAACTTGACTCACCGCTGTACGCTTGCCAATTGGTATTAGTCATAAAGCTTATGGCAGTATTTAATGCCAAATACCAAGTTCCTACTGATTCAAAATTCTGCGGATTGAATGGTAAGAGTTGTTGCGTAAGCTGAACAATAAACACCAGTACTGTTCCTAACACATTAAATAAAATAAGTGCTACTGCATACTGCCGCCAATTCATCTCTTTATTTTCATTAACACCAGCAAAACGATAAATTAACTTTTCTATTGGCAAAAATAATTTCCCTAGTTTTTCGTTTTCTCCATAAAATACTTTCGCCATGTAGTTCCCTAATGGGAAAGCCATCGCGATAAGCACTGCTATAAAAGTAACAAACAAAAAAATATCATTAAACATGCTAAAATTCCTCCGGTTTCATTAAAACATAAACTAAATAAACAAATATTCCTCCAGACAAAATGGCAGCTAACCATAAATCATTCACACCAATTATCCCCCTCTCAACTTTATGTCTATATTATAAATCCATTTGCAGTAAAGATGGCGTCAGTAATTAATCTATAGATGTAAAGAAATTGTAAAGATTTCTCACTCTATAACTATTTTATTATTATTGACAAAATTTATTTAAAATAGTAAAATGATTAACATCGTTAATTAACTAGTTAACTATTTATGTGGTTTATTGTAAGGAGGAATTACAATTTTAATGGATTCAGATCGTTTAGTTCATGTGTTACATCAATCGGTCCGTAGTATTGGCAGTGGCTTAAATTTTATATTAGAGCCGCACGGTATTTATAGCTCCGAATGGTCTATCATCACGACTTTATATCACAAAAAAAATATTTCACAAAAAGAATTAGCCAACTACCTAAGTATCGAACCTGCTGCTATTTCAAAAACAGTAGTTAAGTTGGAGAAAAAGGGCTACATAGACCGTAAAGAAGGCCTAGATAAACGTGAAAAAATAGTTTTTCTCACTCTATTGGCTTTAGAGAAATATCCGACTTGGCAAACGCTCGTTGCCAAGCATCGTGAAGCACTATTAGCAAATACTAGCCAAGCAGAACAAAAACAGTTATATGATCTATTAACAAAAATTTATAAAAATGCTGAAAATTTCACACAGGTATTCAAAGGAGATGCATGAATGCAACCACTGATCAAAGAGCCACTCTGGACTAAAAATTACAATATCACTATACTCGCTATGCTATTAATTTTTGTCCCATATTCTTTATATTTACCAATTTTACCGCTTTATATCGTTGAAGATTTACAAGGCTCTATGCAAATAGCAGGTTTATCAAACGCTGTCTTCTTGCTGGCTTCTGTATTATTCCGTACCCAGACAGCCCGTCTTGAAAATGTGTTTGGTACAAAAATGACGATTAAAGCTAGCTGCTTTATGTTCTTAATTGCCAATGGCTTACTGATGTTTACCACAAATCTTTATGCTATTTTAGGTATTCGCTTTTTTGGTGGTATCTGTTTTGCCACCATCAATACAGCCATTATGGCCCTCGGGTGTCAATTCGCCCCAGACTCACGGAAAGGTGAAGGGATCTCTTATTTAACCACCGTTATTACCGCTGGGTCCGCCATTGGTCCTTTTATCGGTCTTTATATTGCTCATGAGCTGAATTATAATGCAGTTTTTATTTTTTGCACTGTACTTACTTTTCTAGGCTTTATTTTATTACCATTTATTGATATGAACAGTGAAAAAACCGCTGAAAAATCATCACTTTACTCTTTTACCTTGCAAGATATTCTTGAAATGCCAGTCATACCAATTTGCATTGTTACCTTACTAACATCGATTGCTTATTCTGGTGTTCTTTCTTTTGTGGCTGTTTATGCAAATCAATTACACATTATCAATGCTAGTAGCTATTACTTTGTTGTAATGGCAATGTTCTCACTATTAATTCGCTTGGTTAGTGGTAAAATATTAGATCGCTTTGGTGCAAATATTGTGCTTTATCCTTGCTTCCTATTCCTTGCCATAGGACTATTGATTCTTTCCTATACGAGTGGTTTCTTTAGTATGATGGTATCTGCCGCTTTTATCGGTATTGGTTATGGCGTAATCGTGCCAACAATACAAACACTGGCACTCAAAGCTTCTTCACCAAAACGTGTTAGCATTGTCACTGCAACCTATTTTACTTGCTTAGATTTGGGCCTTGCAACCGGCGCTTATCTCCTTGGTGCCATGGCGCCACTTTTGGGCTATAGTATGATATATCTCATTTTAGTACCATTCACGCTTTGTATTCTTGTGTTATACTATTTCATCTACGGTCGCAATGCCAATGCTGTACATAAAACAAATTTATATCCAACAGCACAGCCTCTAAACATCACCGATCTTAGTAATAAAACTCAAAAATCAGGCAACCTATAACGAATTCAAAAGGGAGCAACTGCACATGAGAATGCAGTTGCTCCCTTTTTGTATAAAAAACTATATTGGCTCCTTATAACAAAGGAGCGATCAGACGATATACGCCTTCTTGCATTCTCGTTAGCCGTCCTCGCTTATTATACTCTTCTGCCGTAAATCGACTCGCTATCCTTAAATCGTTGCGAAAAATATCTGCGCAACGCTTGCTAATGCTCCTGCCATACATAAAGGCATTTACTTCGAAGTTTAAGGCAAAGCTTCGCATATCCATATTCGCCGAACCAATCGATACAATTTCTTCATCAATTAATAACATTTTTGCGTGAAGAAATCCCGGGTAAAAAAACACCTCAATTCCATAAGAAAGTAGCTCACCCAGATAAGCAATCGTCACTTTATGCGCAATGATATTATCCGTTTTAGATGGTGCCATGATGGTGATCTTTATGCCTGACATCGCTGCAATTTTTAATGCTTCTAAAAAACAATCATCCGGCACAAAATAGGGCGTCTGAATATAAATATAGTTTTTTGCCGTGTAAATTAACTTAACAAAATTCCATTTAATTTCTTCTTCCATCGTATCTGGTCCACTCGATACAATCTGCATTTTTGTACTGCCTTGTTTTGTAAATTTTGGGAAAAAGCATTCGATATCATCAAATTGATTACGATAACGATAATGCGTTGCAAAATGCCAATCATCAATAAATCTCATCTGGAGTAAATACACACTACTTCCCATAATTCTAAGATGCGTATCACGCCACGGCGCATTGTCTTGTAATAAGCCCATATATTCATCACCAATATTCATCCCGCCCAAATAGCCAATTGCACCATCAATCACAACAATTTTGCGGTGATTACGAAAGTTAATTCTCAGATAATTGCCAACATTCATCGGAAAAAACCTTTCTACCTCAGCACCACTATCAAGTAACGGTTGAAAGGTATTTACTGGTGTTAACATACAGCCGGCATGATCATAAAGGACTCTGACTTTTACCCCCGCCCTCGCCTTTCGAGCCAATACCTGAATAATCATCCTGCCAATCCTGTCATTTCGAATGATAAAGTAAAGCATATGAATGCTAGTTTTAGCATTTTCAATATCCTGAATCAATTGGCGATATTTATCCTTTGCTGTAATAAAAATATCAACATCATTATCCGTTGTATAATGGCTTTTTCCTATATTAAGATTGAGGTTAACAAATTGTTGATAATCACTTTCAATCTGCACTTCCTCTTTAAATTGATTTGCCTCATCACGCAACTCAATCTTTCGCATGATTTTTTTCATATATTGCGTATCATTATGTCGTTTATCATCCAATGTTTTCTTTTTCCGGATTAATACATTGCTACCAAAAAGTAAATATAACACAAAGCCTATGACTGGTAAAAAAGTCAACGTCAAAATCCAACTCAAAGCCAACGTCGGGTTTTTCCGCTCAATACACAAGGTAAAAACAACAAATATAAAATTTGCTCCTATAATAAAAACCAACCATATGTTCATACTAAAAAGATCCATACAGTGCGCTCCAATCATCTAACGTTGTGATTACACTCTTACTATACAACGTATCCGATTTTGCTTAAAATATGCAAAAAGATAACACTACTTCAATCAAGCTGAAATGAGTGCTATCCTTTTTAGTTTTCAATGCCAAGGCGTGCTTCTATCCCTTTGGCATAATAATGCTTTACCTCTTGCATCTCAGTT
The DNA here is from genome assembly GCA_029240055.1 of Anaerosinus sp. GTDB lineage: Bacteria > Bacillota > Negativicutes > JARBTT01 > JARBTT01 > JARBTT01. The sequence goes on along the minus strand of JARBTT010000001.1, from coordinate 17,560 downwards.
ACCAAATCAGCACAATCTATGATTTCTTGTGGTGCACCGCGCCCCGTTAATACAACCTCAACAGTTGCTAACTTACTCGCCAAAATATCTTGCACATCAGATAGTGAAATAAGTCCAAAGAATAGCGCCACATTGATTTCGTCCAAAATAACGATGTCGTACTGCCCACTTGTTACAGCCTCTTTCGCTCTAACAATGCCTGTTTTCATCAAAGCTAAATAATCAGTCGGCGGCTTACCAGGTGGAAATACCACAATATCATCGCCCCATTTTGCTAGTTCAGCTTTATTGAGCATCCCTTCCTTGACGATAAAAAATGGTTTACCAGTCGTTTCTAAGGTTAGATTATCAGATAAATTTACTAAGATTGCATGTTCGCTATATACCTTACTTTTCATAAATTGCAAAAATAAAATTTTCTTTCCCGCCCCTAAGGCACGAATTGCGAGTCCGATTGCTGCCGTTGTTTTCCCCTTACCATTGCCCGTATAAACTTGAATATAGCCTTGCAAACGATTCACCTCCACTCATAAACTAAAGAACTTGCATAACAAAAAATATTAAAAATCCTAGCAATGCACCGACGATAGAACCATTCATTCTAATCCATGTCAAATCTTGATCTACTTTAGAATAAATGAGCTCATTGAGTTCTTTATCACTCAGCTCCTTCATCACTTCATTTACAATAACGCCAATTAAAGCTTGCGCTTGCAGTACAATTCGGCCGACAAGATCATATAAATAAGCTTCAACTTCTTGATTCACGTCATCATCATTCTTTAAGATTGCTAAGCCCCTATCAATCTCATCTGTGACAAATTTTGCAATTGGTGATTGAAATGCGAGGGTACTTCCCATTTCTGCATTTGGACAACGCTTACAAAGTTCCACCATCCGTTCAATAAAGCTTGCCAATTCAGCCTGCAATGAAAGCTTTTCTATAATACCAGTTTGCCAAACTTGTATCATGTTCTGCCAACTATCATCTACTAGTAATTCATCCATCGAATCTTTGATTTTCACAAATAACCATTGACGCAGTGGGTTATCTTCATTCTCTAGGTCTTCAACAAATTTTAATAATTGTTCATCCACTACCTCTGCCACTTCTTCATAGTTGATGATATCTGTCTTTTGCGCAGCGAAAGCAACGAGTGCAAATAAAAGATTCTTACTTTGCTCTTCGACATAGCGTTCAATATAGTCAGAAATTTTTTGTTTTGTTTCTTCTCCTTTAAGTAAAATTTTCAGTTCAGCAAGAAGATAATTGAACAACTGTTCCTCTTTCTGATGATCAATTCCCCATTGCCATAGCTTCCTTGATAAATCTTCTAACGGAATTTTTTGCAAACTACCTTTTACCTCTTGTTCCAATTTAAGCGCAATTTTTTCAGCATCAATTTTCATCAACGATTGTTCGATAAATTCGATCATAAGACCAGAGAATAATTCTTTGCCTTGATTTTGTTCTACCCAAAGGAGTAACATATCGACTAAGCTTACTTTCTTTAATCTGGTCATGAGTTTTTTCTTAGAAAAAAATTCATTTTGTACCATCGCCACACAAGCCTGAATCAACATTTTACGCTTACGGGGAATAAGCTCTGTATGATAAGAAAAACCTAACGGTTTTTTAAATAAGGCGGTGACTGCAAACCAATCGGCAATTCCCCCAACCAAAGCAGCTTCCGTACAAAAGAATGCGCCTTCGATAAACACACTATGCTGATACTGTATTTTTAAAAATAGCACTACGATAAATAATATGAAAATAGTGCCAAGTAGGCGATCTGCTTTATTGAATCGATTCATCTTAGCACCATACCCTTTCTGCTAGGTAAGTAATCACATATAGTAACATGCCTACTAAACCACCAATCAAAGAGCCATTAATCCGGATCATTTGCAAATCATCGCCGACCCTATTTTCAATAAAGTTAATCAACGCCTCATTGGAAAATTCGTTTAATCGTTCTTGCATAATTTTCACAATCATATCATGTTGCTCGGTAATAAATATCTCTAGATATGCTTTAATTTTTGTATCCACTATCGCCTGTACTCGATTGCTTTTCTTTAATTCTACTACTTTTTCATCAATAAATTTATCAATATGACTTTGAGTAGCCAATGATTTATCCTTAGCTACTGGCTGCAAAATTGTGTGAATATACGCGCTTACCTTCTCACCGATATTTAATTTTTCAGAAATTATTTTTTCTTGATAATATTTAATCAACTCTTGAAAACTAAGATTAGCATCTAAGGTTACAACCATCCCTTTTAAAGATCGTTTTAACTGTACCCGCAGTTTATGATCGCTTGCATGCAACGCCTCTAAGTATTTGATGATTTCTTTTTGTGCCATTGCCGCCAAACGATCCGAGGATATTGCAAAAACCATACTAGCTATTTGCCTGCGTTTGCTACTGCCTTCATATTCTTCCTTAGCTTTTTCAATTAAGAACGTTAGATTTTTCTTCATCTCTTCTTCACGAATGATCCAAATTAACTCATCTAAAATAAAATTTACAATAGTTTCATCATAATGATGTTCAATTGACCAGATCAAACTCGTTTGCAGCACAGGGATTAAATTGATATTTTTTGCTCCATCTTTTACAACACTTTCTACCAATGCACCGATTGCTTGGCCATCCACATTATGTAATAGAGCTGTGCTAATCTGCTGCGCTAATATTTTCACCTTCGTTTGCCCATCGTTTTCTTCCAAGTATTTGATGACCATTTCACTCGTATCGTATTGCTGAACAACATTCATAATGTTCAGCGGATTTAATAAATCCTTACTCACAAAGACGATCATTTCATTAAAAATCCGTTGACGATTACGCGGAATAACTTCTGTTCGATAAGCGATTCCTAATGGCTTGCGAAACAAAGCTGTAATCGCAAACCAATCCGCCAGACCGCCAATCATGGCTGCCAAAAAACCACTATAAATTAATCCTCCCCAAAAATTCGCATGATAGGGGTAGGTAAATAGACATCCAACCATACTAATCGTGAGTGCGACTGTTGCTTTATACTTTTTTGTAAGCATATTATCACTTCCTGTAAAATAAAATATCCATAATAGATTACTTCTATTATGGATATAGTTACTCCTACATAAAATCAACAAATTTTATCTAAGCATTGAAATTTTTTTCATAAGATTCATTAAACTGCTCTTTTGTTAGCTCTTTTTCCCAACACGCCACTACAATAGTAGCGACACAATTTCCTAGCACATTACACAAGGTACGAATCATATCTAATATTCTATCAATACCAAGAATAATGGCAATTCCATCGGCTGGTAAGCCAAATGCAGTAGCGGTTGCCGCAATAACAATAAAGGAAGCTCCCGGTACTCCAGCAATTCCTTTTGTCGATAGCATCAAACTTAGCATAATCAGCAATTGTTGACCCAATGGAATATCGACACCATACAGTTGGGCAATAAAGATCAGTGCTAAGGCACTGTACAAGGTAGAACCATCTAAATTAAAAGAATATCCCGTTGGGATAACAAAAGTTACAATATGCTTTGGTACGCCTACTTCCTCTAACCGTTGCATTACCAAAGGCAAAGCAGCTTCACTACTCGCTGTAGAAAAGGCTAGTATCAATGGTTCCCTAAGGGCTTTTATTAAATGGAATAAATTAATTTTAGTAATGAGCGATGCACAAATAATTAACAGCAATAAAAACGCTGAAACAGCAACAACCAATGAAATAAATAATTTTCCTAATGGTATTAACATCGCTAAACCAAAATTACCGATCGTATAAGAAATCATTGCAAAAATACCAATCGGTGCGAGCATCATCACATAGTGCGTCACTTTGAACATAGCTTCGGCTATACTGCGGCAAACATTGACAATAATTTCTGCATCTTTACCAATATGTGCTACACCAACACCAAAAAAGCAAGTAAAGAAAATGATTTGTAACATATCAGCTCGTACACAAGCATCTACGATATTTGTCGGGATAATATGAAGTATATATTCTACCATATCAATAGACTTACTTGCTGCCATTTGTGTACTTCCATCTGCTGGTAAAGGAATATTTATTCCAACACCAGGTTCAATAAGATTCACAGTAATAAGACCAATGGCAAGCGCTACTGTCGTTGCTACTTCAAACCAGATAATCGCTTTACCACCCAAACGGCCTAACTTTTTAAAATCACCGGTCCCAGCAATTCCCATAACTAAAGTAGTAAATATGAGTGGTACCACAATCATTTTTATCATACGGATAAATGCGTCACCTAAAGGCTTTAGCTTCGCACCTATTTCCGGGAAAAAATATCCGAATAAAGATCCCAAAACTAAACCTAAAAAAATCTGTGCACTAAGGCCAAACTTTTTTTTCATATTGTATCCTCCCAACATTACTTTAAAATATATTAATAGTTTACTTTTATTTTAATAGAAAAATACAATGGTATCTCTAATTCCATACGATTTATCATAAATTATATATATATTAAATATTTTTTTCAGTGTTCTCTTTTATTATTATAGAGAAAAAGACCCTATTGATAACACTTTGGTTAAGCATCATCAATAGGGTTTCATTTTCACTAAAAATTTTACTTAAGCGTTAAAATTCTTTTCATATGCCTCGTTGAAAGCTTCGACTGTTAAATCTTTTTCCCAACGAGCTACCACTACAGTAGCAATACAGTTACCAAAAACGTTACAACAAGTACGAACCATGTCTAAGATACGGTCAACACCAAGAACAATTGCTACGCCATCGGCTGGTAAGCCAAACGCAGTAGCAGTAGCAGCGACGACAATGAAGCCTGCCCCTGGTACACCGGCGATTCCTTTGGTCGATAACATCAACGTTACCATCATTAATAATTGTTGCCCTAATGATAAATCTATTCCATAAATTTGCGCAATAAAAATTACCGTTAAAGAACTATATAAAGTCGAGCCATCTAAATTAAAAGAATATCCCGTTGGCATAACAAAAGTTACAATATTTTTAGGTACCCCCAGTTGTTCTAGCCGTTGCATCGCGATTGGCAATGCAGCTTCACTACTAGCTGTAGAAAAAGCAAGTAATAAAGCTTCTTTTACGCCTTTTACAACATGGATAAAATTAATTCCAGTAATCATTGATGCACTGACAAGCAGTATCGCTAAAAAGACTATGGTTGCCCCAATCAATGATAAAATCAATTTCCCTAGTGGAATCAACATACCAACGCCAAAACTACCTACCGTATAAGCAATCATAGCAAAAATACCAATTGGCGCTAAGCGCATTACGTAATGTGTTACTTTAAACATTGCTTCAGCGATGCTACGGCATAAATTTACGATAATCTCTGAATCCTTGCCGATATGTGCCACACCAACACCAAAGAAACACGTAAAGAAGATAATTTGTAACATATCATTACGAGAACAAGCATCCACAATATTTGTCGGGATAATATGTAAAACATATTCTACCATATCAATTGATTTTTTAGCAGTAGCAGCCGCTTGCGCACTTGCATCCGCTGGCACTGGGATGTTTACACCAACGCCTGGTTCTATAAGATTCACAGCAATAAGACCTACTGCAAGAGCTACTGTAGTTGCGACCTCAAACCAAATAATTGCCTTACCACCTAGGCGACCTAATTTTTTAAAATCACCAGTGCCGGCAATCCCCATTACCAATGTACTAAAAATTAATGGTACAACGATCATTTTAATCATACGGACGAAACCATCGCCAACTGGTTTTAACTTAGCACCTATTTCCGGAAAAAAATAACCAAATAATGCCCCAATAATCAACCCTAAAAGAATCTGTGTGCTAAGACCAATTTTTTTATTCATTTTGCATCCCCCTAGTAGTATTTTTGTATTTTTTATACTTTATTTTTGGCTATTCTATTTGAGCAATTTAATTATAAATTACATCAATATAGAATTGGTCACTCAAGTTAATTATTATATAGATGACCATATATTTTGTCAATAAAATTGCGCATGTATACAATATGTAATATACAATAATTATTATAGCTCATATATTAATTATTGTATACATATAATCGCAATTTTTAAAATATTTAAAAATCATTTTGTTGTACTTACGTATCACTAGATAGTATTGCAAAATTTCATCTAAACTAAAAAGACTTCCACAAAATAATTGCAGAAGTCTCCGACTGAAATTCAATAAGTTTATTTACAGCATTTCATTAATTTAGTTTATATTATTCATGATGGTGATGTCCACCACAACAACCGCCACCATGCGTATGACCTTGACTATGACCACCACCACAGACATGACGAACGCCATTTTCTAGTTTGATTTTTTTCAAACTTTTGCATTTCGGACATTCAATTTCATAACCATGTTTACCACCTTCCTCGCAAGGTGGTACCTCCCATACATGTTGACATTCTTGACATTCAAATGTTCTGTTAGCCATTTTATAATTTCCCCCTTCTATTAATATGGTACGGCCTTCCACCAGAGCAACTGCAAACTTTTCTCTAGCAGACTGTAAAATTCGTTGAAATGTCGGTCGAGATAATCTCATCACCTCTGCCGCACCAGCTTGATCTAGGCCTTGGTAATCTTTTAAGCGTATTGCTTCAAATTCTTCGAAATGGATAACTACAGCAGCCTTGTCAGCACCAATATCACTGGAAAATTTTCGGCATTCGGGTAAATCGTCAATCAATCCACAGCATCGTAATCTTGCCACCATTACCATTCCCTTCATTTGAGCATATGCTCATTATTAGTATATACCGACTCTTTTACTTTTACAAGTAAATCTTATATAAATCTAAAAAATGGGGGTTACTGCCGTTTTCGTGGCAATAACTCCCATTATTTTAGATTATTTTATTTTTCTTTATGGATAATTTTCGCTACCTTTGGTGCTCGAATCACCGCCGTTTTAGGAATATCTGTACCTAGTAATGGCATGATATATTCTCTAAATTCTGAGGTTACATCATTGCCCTGCACATTGATAAATTTATCTGGCATCGTTTGTGTAAGTCCGGCAACCTCCTGAATTGGTAATATAGTGTATTGAACGGCGTAATTACCAATACGTTCAATACAAACAGAACCTGATTTTCCCTGCCGAACAGCAAATTGTACTGCTTTTTCGCCAACCTCACGTGCTTCCTCTTGGTCAACGTCAGATACATTTCCTAAGAAACAACGTTGGATATACCCAAACGTATCGGCACGTACTCTTTTAATATTTAATTTAGCCTTGATGGTCTCAGCAAGAAGATTACCAAGCGCGCCATTGCCGGAAATATTAACATTGCCATGGGCATCTAATTCTAAACTTTTCATATGTTTCGTTACAATTGCGACGCCTTCTGCATCAACAATGCCTTCTGAAACCGCAATCACACAACGACCTAATCGATCATAAACCCGTTTAACATCTGCTAAAAAAGTTTCCATATCAAAATGTCGTTCTGGTAAATAGATCAAATGCGGGCCATCACCAGGGAATTTTCTTGCCGCACTTGCCGATGCTGTTAAGAAGCCTGCATGTCTCCCCATGATAATCCCAACATAAATACCGCCAAGCGCTTTCATATCTAAATTGATACCAGAAAACGCCTGCATCACGAACCGAGCTGCTGAACCGTAACCTGGTGTATGATCATTGCCCAGCAAATCATTATCAATTGTTTTTGGTACGTGAATCGCACGAAGGGCATAGCCCTCTACTTCAGCATATTCATTAACAATTCTTACCGTATCAGATGAATCATTGCCGCCAATATAGAAAAAATAACGAATTTCGTGCGCTTTTAGCACTTTAAAAATTTCACGACAATACGCTTTATCAGGTCTTACACGAGTTGATAATAACGCTGATGATGGAGTCATTGCCACATCATTTAAATTACGAGTTGTTTCTTGTGTTAAGTCAACTAAATCTTCGTTGACGATACCTTCAACACCTCGAATTGCACCATAAACCCGCGTAATTTCAGGGTGTCTTTTCGCTTCCTCAATAATACCAACCAAACTTTGATTAATCACTGCAGTTGGGCCACCACCTTGAGCAACTACCGCCTTACCTATTAAAGTCATTTTTGCCTCCTAAATATTTTATCATACTCATAAAAACTTTTGTGTTCCTATTATACTAATTTAACGCTGCAGTTTCTAGCCTTTTCTGGAGATTTTAACTAAATTATTTTTACAATTGTCTTTATAACTACTATATTCTACCTCTTAGAAATTTGCTGAATATCTTAAATATAAATTACAACCATGATAACTATTATCTGGCGAATGATCTTTCATATAGAATTTTTCAATCTCAAAGGACACTGTTTGGTTGGGAGACAATGCAACATCGTAGCCAATACCACCACTATATTTAGTCCGATCACTTACATATAAGGCAGCAATCGGATCATAAGTACTACCTGTACTATTCATTACATTTGCCATCACATGAAAAGTTCGCGTAGTTGATAATTTTTTCGCCCATTCCGCACCAAAATAGCGACGATTTAAATCCCCCTCTGCATCATAAAGACTTTGCATAGGATATGTAGTAGATCGACCAGTGGAATACCAATAATAAACCATTAAATCTTGTTTAGCATCTAAAACAAAGTTATAAAATAATTTTGCATCAAATTGGTTTCCTTCCCTATACTGAATTCCGTTTTCTTCTGACCTTCCGTAATTCGTATGGGATAACTCCCCGAACAACTGCCATTTTTGTCCTGCATGTAGCCAATTAAGACTTTTTGACCATTCTGATCCTGGATCAATCTTCGCGCCAAGTTTTGTACTATCATATTCATAACTACCACGAAAAGAATAAGTAGTATCAAAAGTCCAAGTATCTTCTTCGCCAATTTTATGACTAACACTAATACCAGGGGTATAATCCCACCCTTCACCAAAACGAGTTTTTTCTACCAAATCATCTGACATGATTTGTCCAGAGCCATTAAGCTTCGACTTTCCTGTTGGCAAATTTATATCTAAGCTATAACGAACTGAATACTTTTCTTTTGGATTTGTTTTGGCAATATTAACAGTAGTATCTGTTAAAGTTGAAATCTTTCCATTGCTATTTAAATTATTATTTGACACTACATAACCAGTGCTTAATCCATATTCAGTGTTTTTATCAACCACATTAAAATCATAAGGCTGATAAAACTGATGGCCACTATATCCTTGACTATCCTTCCAAGAATAATATTTAGCTTCTGTTTGGGTAGTACGGCTATTTGTGATTGGTCTCAAATCTTTTTTTGCATTTTCTAAGGCTACCTGCGCTTCAATAAGCACGGCTTGTGCAACTGTTAACTCTTTTTCCGATTCGGCAAGGCTAATGCGAAGCTTTTCTACATCCGACTTTGCTCCCATCAAATCCTTTTTTGCCTCTTGAGCAGATTTTTCCGCCTCATCGGCATCCAAACGGGCATCTGCTGCAAAGCCTAATTCTCCTTCGGTTTCCTCTAACCTTTTTTCGGCAGCTTCAACCGCAGCGGCTGCCTCATTTACTCTAGCTTCAGCAACTAAACTTCTCTCTTCGGCAGCAGCATAAGCTCTAGTAGCAATAGCCTGAGCCTGTGCTTTCGCCTCATCAATTCTAGTTTCATCATACCCAACTGCTTTAACAGCCTCTGCCGCACCAGCTTCGCTATCTACGTCTGCTTGTGCTTCTGCCGCCTGAACTGCTGCATTTTCCCGATAAGTTATTTCATTTTCTTCAGCTTTGGCCTCGGCAATTGCTTGCTCGGCAATTGCTTTTTCCTGTAATGCCACCTCTTCATCAGCCATTGCCTGTTTTGCTAAACGATCTTTTTCTTTTGCCTCCAGTTCAGCCTGTTTAGCTGTTTCATCGTTTTTCTTTAATACTTCAACAGCAGCAGCTAATGTTTTTTCCGTAACAGCTTTATCCGCTTCTAATTGCGCTACATCCTTTGCAGTCTTAGACACATCAGCTTCAGCTTGCTTTTCCTTAGCAACAGCTTTACGGTGTTCAGCAATTTTTTTTGCTGACTCTCGCATAAAACCCGCTGTATTTTTTACTTCATCAGCAACGGAAATAGCATTTGTCGCTTCTACATTACTCTGCAAAATACAAAAACTACAAACATAAATTGCAAATATTTTATGGAAATTCTTAGATCTTTTCTTTTTCTTCAAAGAAGCTGCCTCCTTAATCAAACCTCATCCTTAAAAGTTGAAAAATTATTTACATTAGTCACTTTGTTATTTTTTCTTTAACTATAAATTCAATTCACAAGCTTCATTAAAAATCCGGCTCTATGATTACAAAAACCAGGACGAGGACGAGAACAAAAAATAAAATAATCAACTTTAGCATTTGATTAACGGTTTTCCCAGTTATATCAAGGCTTACTTGCCAAATCTATGCTGCGAAAGTTGAGTCTATTATCTACGTTTTCTATTTTTATCTTTTGTATTATTATTTTGTTCTTTGCCTGTTGGCTTTGGTTTACGACGACTGCGATTATTCGATCCGCCGTGTTTTGTTCCTTTGCGATTTGCATATTTACTCAAAGGAACCCTTTTTTCTTTTTTCGGCTCTAAATCTTTTTCTTGCTCCGTTTTGGGTCTAGGAGCTTGCTCTTTATTTGCTTTTATCGTTGCTTTTTGTTTTGTAATACGATTTTTAATTCCCTGTTCGATGAGACGAAGAAAATCATGCTGCCGTGCATTAACAAAGGTAATTGCCTTTCCTTTTTCCCCAGCGCGACCGGTTCTACCGATACGGTGGATATAACTTTCTACATCATGGGGAATATCATAGTTAAATACATGGGTTACGCCTTCTACATCAAGACCACGTGCTGCAATATCAGTAGCAACCAAAATTTGTAATTTAGCCGTACTAAATCGACGCATCACTTGCGTTCGTTTCGCCTGCGTTAAATCACCATGCAATTCGTCCACTAAGTAACCGCGCCTTGCAAGTTCCATCGTTACTTCAGTTACGCGTTGCTTGGTATGACAAAATACCATAGCAAGATATGGTTGGTATTCGTTAATCATCGCACAGAGCTGATCTAGTTTCGTATCTTCGTTTGTATCAATGATCACTTGCTCAATTTCATCTAATGTAATATTTTCAGCTTGAATATGAATATCTTGTGGAGATTTCATATAATGATAGGACAATCCACGAATACGTTCGGGAATCGTTGCTGAGAAGAACATCGTTTGACGGTCACCTGCTGTTTGTTTTAGTAAGGCTTCTACTTCTTCTAAAAATCCCATGTGAAGCATTTGATCCGCTTCATCTAGCACTACTTTGTTTACACCAGCAAGACTTAATCTTTCACGACGCAATAAATCTAAAATACGCCCTGGCGTTCCAATAATAATATGTGGCTTTTGCCCTAACTTTTGTACTTGCCGATCAACGGCTTGTCCACCATAAACAGTTAACGATCGTACACCAATACTAGCACCAATTTTTTGCGCTACCGAAGTTATCTGGAGTGCAAGTTCCCTTGTTGGCGTAACAATTAACGCTTGAACTACGGGAGCATTGATTTTGATTTTTTCCATGATTGGTAACAAAAAAGCAAGCGTTTTTCCTGTACCCGTCTGTGCTTGTACGATAACATCTTTCCCACTACGAATCACTGGTATCGCTACTTCTTGTACTGGTGTCGCTTCTATGATACCATTTTGTTTTAATACCAAACATAAGTCTTCATTGATTTTAAGTTCTACAAACTTTTTTCCCACTAAATGCACCTCTTATTTTTATTATAATATTTCTTGTACTCTGCCAATTATACCGCTTACCAAACGAACTTTAATTCCACGAGAATGAATTGCACTACTTGTTAAAATGTCTTTTACAATCCCCTCAGTTAATTGACCTGTTCGTTGATGCTCTTTTTGCACGATTTTTACTTTTGTTCCAGCCTTTATATTTTTTCTTTCTGTACCGTTCATGATTAACCTCATTTTTTATTCATTCTATTTCTATTTTAGTTTAATTTTGCAAAAAAAACAAATGAACTTCCAATAATACTCTTATATGATATTATTATAAGTAAAATGATATCATATAAGTAATCTCTTATACAAAATTAAATATTGAAAGGATTCAATTGTATGAATTTATTATTGGTGGAAGATGAAGTAAAGCTAAGTGAATCTCTAACTGTATTAATCAGCCGTGCTGGTTACACGGTCGATATTGCTTTAGATGGCTTAAAAGCTTTAGAAAAAATTAGAAACAATGAGTATGATGTAATTATTTTAGATCGAATGTTACCTTACTTAGATGGACTATCTATATTACAACAAATGCGTAAAGAGAAAAACAACACACCGGTTTTATTCTTAACAGCGAAAGATTCACCTTCGGAGCGTGTTGCTGGTCTAGAAGCTGGGGCTGACGACTACTTAATCAAGCCATTCTTTACTGAAGAATTACTAGCAAGAATCAAAGTATTAATTAAGCGTGTAGAAAAGAAAGCGCCTGAAAGCGTTATCGAAGCCGCAGGTATCACGTTGTATACACTGCATGGCGAAGTCATTAATGGCAAAGAAAAATTCCAGCTCACAGTAAAAGAGGCTGCTTTGTTGGCACTTTTAATGAGCAATAAGGGGCAAGTTATCACAAAAGAACGTATTATGGAAAAAATTTGGGGCTATGATAGTGAAACGAATATTGCGAATGTCGATCTCTACATCTATTATTTACGAAAGAAATTAAATATATCAAATATCAAAACCATCCGTGGCATTGGTTACTGTTTTGAGGAGGATTAGCTGATGTTTAAAAAACTTCGTTTGAAATTAACATTAATCAATGTAAGCGTAATCGTAACATTATTTGTTATTTTAAGCGTAAGTTTATATGCCCTCTTCAAAATGACTTCTAATCAAAATACGATGTTTATGTTAATAAAAATAGGCAATGAGGTTATGTACAACCAAAAATTTCAATTACCTTCCCAGCAAAAAAACAAAGACCATCCTGATCAAATTACTGATTTAATACGACCGCCAAAGCCTTATTTTTTCTATGTAAAAGTAGCAAGTGATGGAAGTATTATAATGCAATCTACAGGTGTGACAATTACAGATTCACAGCTGTCAACATTAATAAATACCGTAATGTCAAATCCCAATAATTATGCTAGTGTTGATTTTGAAGATATTCCGTTTACCTATCTACGAACAGATTTGCCAAAAGAAAATGATACACTGATTGTATTCAATGATAAATCCGAAGAAAAAGAACATATGAATCAACTAATAACACATCTCTTACTCGTAGGTCTATTTTGTAGTTTATTATCGTTTTTCGCCAGTTTCTTTATGGCAAAGCACGCGATAAAACCAATCCAAACTTCATTAGAACAGCAAAACAATTTTGTTTCTGATGCCTCTCATGAGCTTAGAACCCCAATTACGATTATTCAAACAAACTTAGATATCATCAAAGGTGCACCAAATCATGAAACAATTGCTGAAAACAAAAAATGGCTCAATAATATTCAAGATGAAACCACCTGTATGACTGAACTTATTAATTCCTTATTATTCTTAGCTCGGGCTGATGTCAACCAACAGCTAATGGAAAAGGAATACTTTCAATTAAACCTAATGATCTTGAATGCTGTTCATCCTTTTGAAGTCATAGCCAAAAGAAATAACATCACACTTACAACAGATATAAACTCCCCAGTCACTGCTTTAGGGGATTCTAGTCGCCTAAAACAGGTACTTACTATATTAATTGACAATGCACTCCGTCATACCCCAGAACACGGCAGCGTGGTTGCTGGATGTCATGCTAAAGATGATTTCATCTACATCACACTTACCGATACAGGCGAAGGTATTGACAAAAAGCATCTAGAAAAGATTTTCGATCGATTCTACCAGGTTGACGAATCTCGTCACAAAGGCGGTTCTGGTCTCGGGCTATCAATGGCCAAATGGATTGTCGAAAAACATGGTGGTGCAATTAGTGTAAAAAGCACTCTAGGTAAAGGTACAACTTTCACCATCAAATTACCAACAAAATAAAATAATAAGGGGATGCCAAAATAAAATGGCACCCCCTTATTATTTTATTTGACTATGCAATAAGTAACTATACCTAATACTTATTTTTCATTTAAACAACTTATTAATCAAATTCAAATATTATTAGCCGCTATATATGTAACTTGGCTACCTGTCGTATATCCTAGCGAACGATAGCTAGATTGCTTTCTACTTAATTCCAGGCTATAGGCTGGTCCAATATTATTGGCGATTTCACTAGACGATTTTGAAATATAACTATTCGACTCTGTTGCGTATGTTATTGGCTTTGCTCTTGAAATATTCGTTTCTAATCTTTGAACCTGTAGTTTTAATGATGAAATTGTTTTGGAAATATTCGCTTCTAGATCCTCAATCTGTTGTTCTAAAGATGAATTTGCCCCTATATTATCGTTATCTTCACTTGCTGCAAATTGCTCCTTTTTATGCTGCATAGATGCTTTTTGTTTTCCTCTAAGAATAATGATTGCTTCATTACTTGCTGTACTATAACTACTATACTTACTGTAATTGGTACTAGCTGAAACTCTACTAACTTTCATTATAGCCCGCCTTTCAGTCTAAACTATTTTTAAATCGAATATTTATAGTACCTATTATGCAATTATTTCTTTTGAAATTACTTTGATTTTCCTTTGAATATTATTTGATTTTTATAATTAGGAATATACTCCTAGTCTTTGATATATACACGAAAAAAATCAGGGCCTATGGATAGCCCTGATTTTTTTTAGAGTAGGAATAATTTGGGTGTGTGTGTGATGTTGTGAGTCTTTGGACAACCGAGGTTGTCCTATTGTTCTAACTAAGTGTGAGTTAGACGTGGATGAGTCAACCTACAATTATTATTATGCTATACTTTTCTTTGAAAACCCTTTGATTTTCATTTGTTCTACATTTATTTTTCTACATTTATTTTTCTTTTTTTACATTTAAAATACTTAATTCACGCACTATGATCCTATCTTATTTAAATAGCTTTTATTTTGCCATTAATTGCGCTATTTTGTTGGCAAAAGCAATTGGATCTTCCGGCAAGATCCCTTCGATTAATAACGCTTGTGTATAAAGTAAATCGCAATAATCTTTGAACGTATCAGAAGCAGCATCTTCCGTGAAGATGGTTTGTAAACGTCCGAATAATTCATGATGTGGATTGATTTCTAAGATACGGCGTGCTTTAAACATTGGATTGTTTGCTTCAGCAAAAACTTGTTCCATCGACAAACTAATACCATTATTATCACTGACCAAACATACTGCACTAGATTTTAAACGGTTACTAATTTTCACATCAGCAATTTTGTTTTCTAAAGCTTCTTTAATTGCTTTGATTAAACTTTCATTATCTTTGGCAATCGTTTCGGTTTCTTTTTTTACTTCTTGTGCTTCTACGTCATCCAAATCTAAATCACCACGACTAACTGATTGGAATTTCTTATCGCCATATTCGCGTAATGCTTCAATCGCAAATTCATCGACAGTATCGAATAAGTATAATACTTCAATACCTTTTTCACGTAACAACTCCATTTGTGGTAGACGATCAATGGTTGCAGGATCTTTCCCTGTTGCATAGTAGATTGCTTTTTGGCTTTCTGGCATACGTTCTTTATATTCTTTTAAGCTTGTTAAGCTAGAACCTTCTTTAGAAGAAGCAAATAACAACAAGTCTTTTAATTTCGCACTATCTTGTGGGTTTGTGTAAACACCAATTTTAAAGGATTTACCAAATTCGCCCCAGAATTTTTCGTATTTTTCACGGTCTTTATTGAGCATTTTTTCTAATGTTTTTAAGACGTTCTTTTCAAGGTTTTTACCAATTAATTTGAGTTCACGACTTTGTTGTAATAGTTCACGAGAAATATTTAAAGAGAAATCTGGTGAATCCACAAGTCCACGAACAAATCTCAAGTAATCTGGTAATAATTCTTGACATTTTTCCATGATGAAAACATGGCGAGAGTAAAGTTGAATACCAGCACTGTACTCTGCATGATACAAATTATATGGTGCATGCGTTGGAATGAATAAAATGGTTGTATATTCTACTGTACCTTCTGCTTTTGAATGGATAATTTCCATTGGTTCTTCCCATTCATGGAATAGATTTTTGTAAAATTCATTATATTCTTCTGGCTTAATTTCGTTTTTATTTTTTGTCCAAAGTGGCTGCATCGAATTTAATATGCGCATTTCATTGCGTTTTATTTTCTCTGCACCTTCGATTGGTTTGCCTTCTTCATCTTTTTGTTCTTCTTCAACAACAAAATTCATTTTGATTGGAAAACGCACATAGTCAGAATACTTTTTAATTAAACTTTCTAAGGTATAAGTTTGCAAGAAGTTTTCTTCGGCCTTTTCACCAAAGAATTCTGGTAATAATGTCAAAATAATCGTCGTTCCACGATCAGCTTTTTCTGTTTCTTCAATGCTATAGCTGCCGTCTCCAGTAGATTCCCATATAACCCCTTTGCTTTCGCCAGCTTTACGCGTAATCAGCGTTACTTTTTCTGCAACCATGAAAGCAGAATAAAAACCAACACCAAATTGACCGATCAATTCTTTATCAGAAACCGATTCTTTTTGTTCCTTTAACTTTTCTAAAAATGATTTTGTACCCGATTTTGCAATTGTACCAACATTTTCGATAACTTCATCGTAAGTCATCCCAATCCCATTATCAGAAATTGTTAACGTATGGCTTTCTTCATCAGGAACTAAGTAAATTTCAAAGTCAGATTTACCTTCTAATAATTCTTGATTGGTAAGTGATTCGAAACGAATTTTATCAATTGCATCCGATGCATTGGATACCAATTCCCGTAAAAAGATCTCACGATTCGTATAAATTGAATGAACCATTAAGTCCAATAATTGTTTCGTTTCTGCTTGAAACTCGCGCATTTCTTTTGCCATTCTATAAACCCCTTTGCCTTCGTTATTTTTCATTGTTAGCACTCTATGTTCGTGAGTGCTAACCCTATTGATAATAATAACTCTATTTGGCATTTAAATCAATATCTATACGGCTTTTTTGTATAAAATTTTATAGGTATTAGTTTTCTGGGGACGAAAAATTTTTACACGTTACGTTTTTAAGCCAACTCATATGCAATATAACATGAAGGAGTATTGCTATGGTCATGATATATCCAGTCCAAATATGCATTTTTTTCACCAGCATACCTACTTCTCTTGTGCTCGCAAGATGAAAATCAATGGCATAGCCCGTACCTAGACATACCACGCCAGAAATTAACAAGATAATATCCACCCAATAATTTTTCATTACTTTTGTCATACTATTTCAATCCTCCAATATATCTTTTTAAATTATAGTTAATCATTATTCATAGGATTAACTATAGTTAGAATATACCATTTTCGTATGACAATTTAATGACAATATTTATATTTACGGGCATAAACATAACATTCATTTATGTTTATGCTA